>JALZEG010000219.1 GCA_030862185.1 Actinomycetota bacterium | reverse complement strand
GTGCTGGACGCGGCGAAGGCCACCGGCCAGGTCACCGAGGAGGACCTGCCGAAGCTGGTCGGTCGCATCTCCTTCTTCTGTAACGCGGGGATCCGCTTCGTGGAGGAGATGTGCAAGATGCGCGCGATGGCGCGGCTGTGGGACCGCATCTGTCGCGAGCGGTACGGCGTGGAGGACGAGAAGTTCCGGCGCTTCCGCTACGGCGTGCAGGTCAACTCGCTGGGACTGACCGCGACGCAGCCGGAGAACAACGTGTACCGGATCTTCCTCGAGATGCTCGCGGTCACGCTGTCCAAGGAGGTGCGAGCCAGGGCCATACAGCTCCCGGCATGGAACGAGGCCCTGGGGCTGCCGCGCGCGTGGGACCAGCAGTGGTCGCTGCGCGCGCAGCAGATCCTCGCCCTCGAGACCGACCTGCTCGAGTACGACGACCTATTCGCCGGATCGCACGTCGTCGAGGGCCTCACCGACGAGATCGAGCGGGGCGCGACGGAGGAGCTGAACCGGGTCCTCGAGCTCGGCGGGTCGGTCGACGCGCTCGGCTACATGAAGGAGAGGCTCGTCGCGGCCCACGCCGAGCGGCGGCGCGCGATCGAGAGCGGCGACGAGACGGTCGTCGGGGTGAACGCGCTCACCGAGACCGAGCCGTCGCCGCTGGTCGAGGGGCTCGACGTCATGGCGTTCGAGAAGGTCGACCCGGCCGCGGAGCAAACGCAGATCGAGCGCCTGGGGGAATGGCGGAAAGGGCGCGACCAGACGGCGGTCGGCACCGCGCTGGACGTGCTGCGACGCGCCGCCGAGTCCGGCGCCAACCTCCTCCCCCCGTCGATCGAGGCCGCGCACGCCGGCGTCACGACCGGGGAATGGGCGGACGCGCTGCGACAGGTCTTCGGCGAGTACCGGGCCCCCACCGGGGTGACGTCGAACGTCTCGGCTGGGGCAGCGGGGATCGGCCGCGCGCAGCGGGCGGTCGCCGCGGCGGCGGAGCGCGCCGGCGTGAGCAAGCTCCGGATGCTCGTCGCGAAGCCCGGCCTCGACGGCCACTCGAACGCCGCAGAGCAGGTCGCCGTACGCGCCCGCGACGCCGGGTTCGAGGTCGTCTACCAGGGGATCCGGCTGAGCCCCGAGCAGATCGCCCGGGCGGCGGCCGAGGAGGACGTGAACGTGGTCGCGATCTCGATCCTCTCGGGAGCGCACGGCCTCCTCGTCCCCGACGTGATCGACCGGCTCCGCGACGAGGGCGTCGACCCGCAGGCGGTGCCGGTCGTCGTCGGCGGCGTGATCCCGGACGACGACGCGGCGAAGCTCTCGGAGCTCGGCGTCGCCCGCGTCTACACGCCGCGCGACTACGACATGACGTCGATGATCGCCGAGATCGCCGATCTCATCGCGGCCCGCTCCTGACCGCATGCGGATCCTGTTCCTCGGCGGGGAGGACCGCGACCTGCCGGAGGCCGCCGCAACCGACAAGACGACCGGCCTCGGCGAGACTCTCCGCCGGCTCGACGAGTCCGAGTACGACGTCGTCGTCGTGGACCTCACCACGGCAACCGTCACCGACCCCGTGTCCGCGATCTCGGGCGCGGCCCCCCGCACCCCGATCGTCGTTCTCACCGGCGACGAGGACGAGGGGCTGTGGGCGATCCGCGCGGGAGCGCAGGACGCCGTGGCGGTCGACGAAGCCGGCGGCTTGCTGCGGCGGCTCCGCTACTCGATCGAGCGCAAGAAGCGGGAGCAGGCCCTCGCGCGGCACGCTCAGTACGACCCGCTGACCGACCTCGCCAACCGGGCGCTGTTCCGCGAGCGGCTCGCCCAGGCCCTCGCCCGCGCCGACCGCACCGGCCGCATCGTCGCGGTCCTGTGGCTCGACCTCGACGGGTTCAAGGAGGCGACCGCCGGCTGGACCCGCGAGCAGTCGGACGAGCTCATCCGGCAGGCGGGGGTGCGGCTCCACCGCTCGGTCCGCCAGGTCGACACGGTCGGGCGCCCCGCCGGCGACGAGTTCACGATCCTGCTAGAGGGCCTCTCCCGGCCGGAGGAGGCGGAGATCGTGGCTCGCAAGATCGCGATGGCGCTGACCGAGCCGCTGCTGGGGGATCCGCCCGTGACGCTGTCGGCCAGCACCGGCATCGCCTGGTACCCCCGGAGCAAGGGCGGCGACGTCCTCCGGGACGCCTCCGCGGCCCTTCGGGAGGCCAAGCGGACCGCCCGCGGGAGCTTCCGCTTCCACGCTTGACGCGGGGCCCGCACAAGGGATTGCCCCCGCCGGGTCGAACGTCACAGGTGGCGAACAAACACCTGACGTAGACGGAGGGATCCCAATGCGAAAGATCGCGTGCCTAGCGGCCGCGCTGCTGATGGCGGTGGCCGGTTCGGCCCAGGCGTCGCCGCGTGGAGCGACGGACCTCGGCCCGTCGGCCGGCGGGATCTCGTCGGACAACGTCGAGTTCATCCGCAACGTCCCGATCTCGGTCGACGGCGTCGGGGGCCGGCTGATCGGCAAGTACTTCTACACGAACGACCAGAACAAGGTCATGATCTTCGACGTCAGCGACCCGCTGAACCCGGAGATGACCGGATTCGTCCCGATGCCGCAGGAGGTCCTGTACTCCCGCGAGGACCTCGACGGCAACGGCGACATCCTCGTCGTGCCGAATACGGTCATCCCCAACGCGAACGAGTCCGGGACGAAGATCATCGGCGCGACCTACATCATCGACGTCGAGGACAAGACGAACCCGCAGATCATCTCCCAGCTCAACGGCTCGGCCCAGCACACCATGAGCTGCATCCTCAAGTGCAAGTGGATCTACGGCTCGGGCGGCAACATCATCGACCTGCGCGACCCGGCGAAACCGAAGCTGGTCGAGAAGAAGTGGGGCGACGGCCTTCCCGCGCAGAGCGGCCACGACGTGAACGAGGTCGCGCCGGGCATGGTCCTGACGTCGACCCAGCCGATCATGCTGCTCGACGCCCGCAACCCGCTGAAGCCGAAGATGCTCGCGAAGGGCTTCAACATCGACGGCCGGTTCATCCACTCCAACGACTGGCCGCGCAACGGCAGGGACAAGTTCTTCCTCGCCGGCGGCGAGACGAACAACCAGGTGCGCTGCAACGAGCGCAACGGCGCCCTCATGACGTGGGACGCGTCGAAGTGGAAGAAGACAGAGACCTTCACCATGATCGACGAGTACCGGATGGTGAACGGCACCTACGTCGACGGATCACCGGCCGTCAACGCAGTGGGCTGCTCGTCGCACTGGCTGGAGGCGCACCCCGACTTCCACAACGGCGGCGTGGTGGCGGCCGCCTTCTTCGAGCACGGCACGCGCTTCGTCGACGTGACGCCGAAGGGTCAGCTCAAGGAGGTCGGGTGGTTCATGCCGCACGGCGGCTCGACCGGAGCGTCGTACTGGATCACCGACGAGATCGTGTACTCGGTCGACTACGCGCGGGGCATCGACGTCCTTCGCTTCACGGGCAAGTAAGGGGACGCCCGGCGAGCGACTTCCGCGGCCCCTCCTGTATCTTCACCAGGAGCCCCCACCGGGGGCTCCTGTTCTTTGTGCGGGAGGTGTCGTGGGGTTCAAGATCGGGGTCGGGCTGTTCACGGGCCAGGTTCCCCGCGGCTCCCGTCGCACGTTCCAGCGCGACTACCGCGACGCCGTCGAGCTCGTCCGGCTCGCCGAGGCCGAGGGGTTCGACTCCGCCTGGGTGTCCGAGCACCACGGCTCCGAGGACGGATACCTCCCGTCCCTGCTGCCGCTGCTCGCGGCGTTCGCGACCGTCACCGAGAGGATCGAGCTCGGGACCGGCGTCGTCCTGGCCCCCTTCCACGACCCGCTCCGGCTCGCGGAGGACTTCGCCGTCGTCGACCAGCTCTCCGGGGGCCGCGTGGTCTGCGGGCTCGGGATCGGCTGGCGCGAGGAGGAGTTCCGTGCGTTCCGCATCGACGTCCCGACGCGCGTGCGCAGGCTCACCGAGATCGTCGAGGTCCTGCGGCTCGCGTGGAGCCAGGACCGGTTCGACTTCGCCGGCCGGCACTACTCCTACGAGGCCGTCGCGGTGACGCCGAAGCCGGCGCGCGTGCCGCCGATCTACGTCGGCGGCTTCGCCGACAGCGCGATCCGCCGCGCCGGCCGCATCGGCGACGGGTACATCTCGTCGCGCGCGCAGCCGGACCGGGTGGCCGAGGCCTTCCGCATGGCAGCCGACGCGCGGCGGGAAGCCGGGCGCGCCGGCACGCCGCTCGCCGCGCTGCTCCAGAACGCGTTCGTGACCGACGACCCCGAGCGCGACTGGCCGATGGTCGCCGCAGGGATCGGCCACCAGCTCGGCGTCTACTCGGGGTGGCGGTCCGGGACCGACGTGCCGGGGGTGCCGCTCGACGTGAAGCCTCCGGACGAGCAGACGATCCGCGCGACGACCGCGTACGGCACGCCGGACGACGTCGCGCGCTTCCTCGAGCCGATCGTCGCGGTCCTCGCCCCGCACCCCGACTCGCACCTGATCCTGCGCTTCCACTACCCGGGCATGGACGCGGCCCCGGCGGCCGAGTCGATCCGTCTCTTCGCGCGCGAGGTCGCACCGCGCCTGCGGGACGCGGCCGCGCGGGCGGCCTAGGAGCGCGATGGCGGGCCGGCGAACCGGGCTCGGCGCCACGCTCGCGTTCCTGACGGGGCTCGCCGGGATCTTCCTGTGGGCGTCGATGCTCGCGGGGCCGCTGTACCTCGCGACGGGCCTCCTCGGCGCGCGGGACCACCTCGAGCGCGCCGAACGCGCACTCTCCAGGGCCGCGACCAAGACCGCCCGTTACGAGACGCTCGCCGCGGTCGCCGCCGCCGAACGGGCGCGCGCCGGCCTCGATTCGAGCAACCCCCTCCTCGTTCTCGCCGAGGGGCTCCCGCTCGCGGGAGAAGCCCTGCAGGAGGTGCCGCACCTCGTCCGCGCGGCGGAGCACTCCGTGGCGGCGGCCGAGGGGACCCTCGACATCGCGCAGAACGCCTTGCGCGGGCCCGACAAGGTCATAGCGAAGCCCGAAGACGGGGAGGGCGGCGGCCGCATCCGCATCGACCGGATCAGGGAGATCGCGCGCACGGTCTCGGACGTGCGCGTGGAGATCCGCGCCGCGCGCGACGAGCTCCGGGCGGTCGACCTCGGCAACCTGCCCGTACGTGCCCGCTCGGCCGTGAAGGACGGCATCGCCAAGGCGCAGAAGACCAACGAGCTCCTCGCGGACGTCGAGGACGGCTTCGCGATCCTCCCTGCGATCCTCGGGGCCGAGGGCCGCCGGACGTACGTGCTCGGCATGCAGAACTCGGCGGAGCTGCGCGGCAGCGGCGGAGCGCTGCTGCAGTTCGCCGTCTTCACGATCGACGAGGGCAAGCCGCACTTCGCCAAGGAGAGCAGCACCGTCTACGACGTGGACCAGGACCGGCAGGAGCTCACGATCCCACTGCCCGAGGACGCGTGGTACGTCGCGGGGATCCCCGACGCGCAGCGGTTCGGTAACGCGAACTGGTCACCGGACTGGCCGCTGTCCGCGCAGCTCACGATCGACTACGCGAAGGCGAGCGCCGAGCTCTCGCCCGAGGCGGGGGCGATCCCGGTCGACGACGTGGACGGGGTCATCGCGGTCGACCCGGTCGCGATGGAGAAGCTGATGCCGGGGGTGGGGCCGTACACCGCAGGCCAGGGCGAGAACCGCACCGTCTACGTCACCGCGAACCGGCTCGTCCACTTCGTGCTGTACAAGGCGTACGCGAAGTACCCGATCCAGGCGTACCGCCGCGCCCGCCTGCGCGACATCGTCGACGGCTTCTACGAGAACGTCTTCAAGCCGAAGCACCCGAGCGCGCTCGTAGACGGCTTCGGCTCCGCGCTGCGCGAGAAGCACATGCAGGTCTGGATGACCAACCCGGCCGAGCAGGCGTTCATCGAGCAGATGGACTGGGACGGCGCCATACGCGTCGCCCGCGACTCCGACTACCTCTACGTCGTCCAGCAGAACGTCGGCGGCAACAAGTTCGACTACTTCGCCGAGTACGGGACGGCCATGGACGTGACGATCGAGGGCGACGACGCCGCGGTCTCGACGGAGACGCGCGTCCGCAACGACGTCTACCTGCCCCAGCCGCGCTGGTCGGCCGGCGACTCCGCGAGGACCGGGCTGCACCGGCCGATGGTCAACGTCTACGTGCCGCTCGACGCGGAGCTCACGGGGGCGCAATACGAGGGCGAGCGCCTCGCCACGCCCCCCGGCGTGGTGTTCGTCGCGGACGCTCCGACCGAGCACTTCGAGAAGGGCAAGAAGGTATGGTCCACGACGTTCTCGATCCCGCCGGGCGAAGAGGCGTCGATGCGCCTCGACTACCGGGTGCCGGGCGTCGTGCGCTCGCGCGAGAGCCGTAGGGTCTACAGGCTGATCGTGCAGCGCCAGCCGAAGGTGAGCCCGGAGCAGCTCGGCATCACGCTGACGCTGCCCGAGGGGGCCCGCGGCGTGCGCGCGCCGGGATGGAAGCGCAAGGGCGACGTCCTCGTGTGGGACAAGCCCCTGAAGCAGGACCTCGAGCTGGAGGTGTCGTGGCAGGAGTGAGAGCCGTGGTGCTCGCGGCGGGGCGCGGTGTGCGGATGGGCGGCGGCCTCGTGCCGAAGACGTTGCTTCCGATGGGGGACGAGGAGCCGCTCCTGTCGTACATCCTGCGCGGGCTGCAGAACGCCGGCGTCTCCGACCTCCTGGTCGTCACCGGGCACGGACGCGAGCACGTCGAGCAGTACGTCGGCGAGCACTGGGACGGGGAGAAGACCTTCGTGTTCAACGCGCGCTACGCGTCGTGGGGGAACTTCCACTCGGTGAGGGTCGCGCTCGACCAGTCTCCCGGCCGCGACGTGCTCGTCGTGAACTCGGACGTCGTCGTGGCGCCGGAGGTGTACGCACGGGTCGTCTCCGGGGACGGCGCGCTCGTGCTCGCGGTCCAGAAGAGGATGCGACTCGACTCAGAGGACATGCGCGTCCAGCTCGACCGCCGCGTCGTCGAGGCGATCGGCAAGGACGTCCCGATGGGCCTCAGCCACGGCGAGTTCGCCGGCGTCTCGCTGCTGCGCCCCGACGCCGCACGCGCCTACCTGGACGCGGCCACCAACCACGAGTGGCGCAGCCTCACCGACGTGTACTACGAGGACGTCTACGCGCAGATGATCGCGTCGGTCCGCGTGACGGCGGTCTTCGTGCGCGAGGGCGAGTACGCCGAGGTCGACGAGCCGTCCAACGTGCCCGACGCGATCGAGGTCATCGCGACGCACCAGGGCGCCTGGGCGGCCCCCGCGTAGCGCGTGGAGTTCCCCGAGATCCACGTCTACGACGAGTCGCCGGACGAGTCGGAGGCGGGACGCCAGCTCGCCCGGACGCTCGCGGCCCTCGAGGTCGAGTCGCCCTTCGTCGTCGCGTCCGTCCACGGCAAGGGCCTCGCCGCGGAGCTCGACGCGGGCGACGAGGCGATCGTGGTCCCGGTCGCCGGCGCGGACCAGGCGTGGGCGCTGGACGTGGGAGCCCGCGCCCAGCGGATCGGCGCCGACACCGTCGTCGCCATCGGCGGAGGCCGCTGCCTCGACGTCGCGAAGCTGGCCGCCGGCCGCGCCGGCGTGACTGTGGTCTCCGTGCCCACGCAGCTGTCGCACGACGGGATCTGCTCGCCGGTGGCGGTCGTCCCCGACGAGACCGGCCGCGCCGAGAGCATCCCCGCGATCACGCCGCGCGCGGTCTTCTTATCCCTCCCGACGCTGGTCGGAGCGCCCCCCGCGTCGGTCGCCGCCGGCATCGGCGACCTGCTCGCGAACCCGCTCGCGCTGCGTGACTGGGCCCTCGCGGTCGAGCGTGGGATCGACGAGGCGGACCACCGCGCCTGGGACATGTCTGCGGAGTCGTTCTCGCTCGTCGAGCCGTTCCTCGACGCCGACCTGGTCGAGAAGGTCGCCGATCCCGGCTTCCTGAGGACCCTCGGGGACGCGCTGGTGCTGTCCGGGATGGCGATGATCCAGGCGGGGACGTCGCGCCCGGCGTCCGGCGGCGAGCACGAGATCAGCCACGCGATCGACGAGCTCTTCGGGGGCCGGGCCCTCCACGGCGCGCAGGTCGCCTTCGGGTGCGTCGTGTCCGTCCACCTCTACGGCGAGGACCACGTGCTGTTCCGCGAGCGGCTGAGGCGCCTGGGGCTGCCGCAACATCCGCGCGAGCTCGGCCTCACGCTCGACGACGCGGTGCGCGTGCTGCTCCACGCCCCCGAGACGCGACCGGGCCGCTACACGGTCGTGGAAGCCGCGGGGTTGGACGAAGCCGCGGCGCGCCGGATCATCGGCGAGCTGTGGGACGACGCCTAGACTGCCGCTGATGTCTCCGAAAGCCGTCGTCATCGGGCTCGACGGGGCCGCGTGGCACCTCCTGGACCCCATGATCGAGGCGGGCGCGCTGCCGCGGCTCGGCGCTCTGAGGGACAGGGGGGCGTGGGGGACGCTGGCTTCGACGGTGCCCACCTACACGCCGCCCGCGTGGACGTCCGCGGCGACCGGCGTGAACCCGGGACGGCACGGCATCTACGGCTTCATCGCCGGCAACGCGCAGAGCGACCGCCAGGAGCTCGTCCACTCCGGGATGATCCGGGCTTCCGCGCTCTGGGAGATCGCGAACGAGCAGGGGGCGCGGGCCGGCATCTACAACCTCCCACTCACGTACCCGCCGCGGTCGCTCGACGGCTGGATGGTCTCCGGGATGATGACGCCCGGCTACAGCGAGCACCTGAAGGGGTTCGCCTCGTGGGGCGGCAAGGACGGCACCAACGCCCAGCTCGAGCAGAGGATCCTCGGATGGGCT
The DNA here is from genome assembly GCA_030862185.1 of Actinomycetota bacterium. Lineage (GTDB taxonomy): Bacteria > Actinomycetota > CADDZG01 > CADDZG01 > WHSQ01 > JALZEG01. Next base: position 5,365 of record JALZEG010000219.1, on the reverse strand, counting down.
CCGGACTACGTCGTCGACGTCTCGGCCAACTACGAGACCGACTGGCGCGACGAGGGCCTGGCCGAGCGCGCGCTCGCGTCCATCCGGCAGCGCGAGGCCGTGCTGCGCGGGCTGCTCGAGCTCGACCCGCCCGAGGTCGTCTTCACCGTCCAGGAGGCCGCAGACCGGCTGCAACACGTCTACTACCGGTACATGGACCCGCGCGACGAGCTGTACTCGTCGCCCGAGGCGGGCCGCATCCGCGCCGCCGTCGTCGAGTGCTTCGCCGCGATGGACCGCATCGTCGGGCTGCTCGAGGACTTTGCCGACCCACCCACTGGAGGTGGCGTCGTCGTCTGCTCGGACCACGGCTTCACCGCGTGGGAGGTGAGCGTCCACGTCAACGCGCTCCTCGAGCGATGGGGCTACCTGAAGCTGAAGGGGACCGGGAAGGCGATGCAGTCGGGCCTGGCGCGCAAGGTGGTGCCGCTGGCGAAGCGCGTGCTGCCGCGCAACCTCGCGCGGCAGGCGAAGGGCCGGACGTTCGCGGCGATCGACTGGGAGCGCACGAGCGCGTTCGCGTCGCCGATCCCCCAGCAGGGCGTCTTCGTCAACGTCGCCGGGCGGGAGCGCTTCGGCATCGTCCCCCCCGAGAAGCTCGGTGCGCTCAAGGACGAGCTGACGCAGAGGTTCCTCGACCTGCGCGACCACCGCGGGGACCCGGTGACCGACCGCGTCCACCGGGCCGAGGAGGTGTTCCACGGCGACGCGCTCGAAGGCGCGCCCGACGTGCTCCCGGTGCTGCGCGACCATCGCTACGAGCTCGACGACGAGCTGTTCCACAAGGAGCCGTTCACCGACCTCAGCCACCTGCCGCGCGGGGTCCACCATCCCGACGGGATCGTCGTCGTCGCCGGGAGCGGCGTCCGCGCGGGCCGCATCGAGGGATCGGTGACGGACGTGACGCCCACGCTGTTGTACCAGGCGGGTCTGAAGGTCCCCGAGGGCCTCGACGGGAACGTGCTCGTCGACGCCTTCGACGCCGAGACGCTCCGGGATCGGCCGGTCGCGACGACCGCCGCCCTATCATCGGCGGAGAAGGACGAGACCTCTCCGTACTCGCAGGAGGAGGAGGCGCTCATCGAGGAGTCCCTGCGAGGCCTCGGCTACCTATAACGGAGTCCCATGGCCCAGACCGCAACCAAGCCGCAGCGCATAGAGCCGGCGCCGCCCGCCGCTCCTGCGCGGCAGAAAACCTCCGCGCGCCGGATCGCGCTGCGCGTCCTCGCCGACGCGCTGGCGGTCTCCGCCGCGCTCTTCCTCGCGAGCGCGATCCGCTTCGAGATGTTCGAGGGCGCGCCGGCGGCGCGCTTCGACTACACGTCGATCACCGGCGTCGCGACGCCGGTATGGATCGTGCTGTTCTGGCTCTACGGGCTGTACGAGCCGCGCCAGGTCCTGGGCCCGGTGAACGAGTTCAAGCAGGTCTTCCACGGCGTCGTCGCCGGCACCGTCGCGATCTTCATCGCGGACTCGGTGCTCACGCTGAACCTCGCGCGCCTGTGGGCGTTGCTCGCGCTCGTGTGCGGGATGGTCGTCGTGGGAGGCGAGCGGCTCGCGGTCCGCAAGGTCCTGCACTTCCTGAGGCGCAGGGGCGGCGACACGACGCGGACGATCGTGCTCGGGACGAACCACGAGGCGCGCACGATCGCCCGGACGCTGCAGCGCGAGGCGTGGCTCGGCTACTCGATCGTCGGCTTCGTCGACGACGCGGCCCCCGCGGGGCACGAGCGCGCAGAGGGTCAGGTCGTGCTCGGGGGCACGGGTGAGCTGAAGGAGCTGATCGCGCGGCACCGGGCGCGCCTCGTGCTGGTAGCGGCGACCGCGTTCGACACCGGCCGGCTCAACCGGCTCTTCTGGGAGCTGCAGGACTGCGACGTCGACCTGCAGATCACCTCCGGGACGATCGACCTGATGGCATCGCGCATGATCGTCCAGTCGGTCGCCGGGGTGCCGCTCATCTACGTCCGCAAGACCGGCATGGACAAGATCCAGAAGACGATCAAGCGCTCGCTCGACGTCGCCGGCGCGCTCGCGGGGCTCGTGATCCTGTCCCCCGTGCTCGCCGCGATGGCGCTGTGGATCCGGCGCGATACTCCCGGGGGGCCGTTCTTCGGCCAGGTCCGCGCGGGCCGCGACGGCGAGCAGTTCAAGTGCTGGAAGTTCCGCACGATGTACCAGGACGCGGAGTCGCGCCGGGCCGAGCTGGAGCACCTCAACGAGGGGCCGGGGCTCCTCTTCAAGCTGGCGGACGACCCGCGCGTGACCCCGGCGGGCAAGGTCCTGCGCCGTTTCTCCCTCGACGAGCTGCCGCAGCTGTGGAACGTGCTGCGCGGCGAGATGAGCCTCGTGGGGCCGCGGCCCGCGCTCCCGAGCGAGGTCGAGCAATACGACGACTGGGTGCGGAACCGGCTGAAGGTGAAGCCGGGGATGACGGGGCTGTGGCAGGTGAGCGGCCGCACCGAGACCAGCTTCTCCGACTACGTCCGGTACGACCTCTTCTACATCCAGAACTGGTCGCTGTCGCTCGACCTGTGGATCCTGTGGCGGACGTTCCGGGCCGTCCTCACCGCGGAGGGCGCGCACTAACCGTCAAGCGGTACGCTCGCGTCATGCTCGAAGAGATCATGATCTCCGTCGTCGACGACCGCCCCGGGATCCTCGCGGAGGTGGGCGAGCTGCTCGGCCGGGCCGGCGTCAACATCGAGACGCTCGCCGCCACGAACATCGACGGCAAGGGCGTCATCCACCTCGTCGTGGACGACGGCGACGACGCGGGCGAGGTCCTCGCGGCCAACGGCTTCCAGGTCGAGGGCTCGCGCGAGGTCCTGACCGCGACGCTCGAAGACCGTCCGGGCGAGCTCGGCCGCTACTGCCGCAGGCTCGCGGAAGCAGGCGTCGCTATCTCGTCCGCGTACGTCGCGCAACGCGGCGGCGGCGAGAGCGAGCTGATCCTGGCGGTCGACGACTACGAGGCGGCCGCCCAGGCCTAAGCCGGCCTCGCCCCCGGCAGCCGTGCGGCCCCCGCGGTGCCGAAGTAGACCGCCAGTGCGCCCGTCGCCAGGTGCAGGAACGTGTCCGCCGCGTTGTTGTTGAGGATGTCCTCGACGATCACGCCGCCGGCGAGGCCGAGGATTCCCAGCAGCAGGTAGACGAGCCCGACCATCAGGTTGATCGACTTCGCGGTCTCGTACTTTCCCGACCCGACGAGCAGCAGCGCGCCGACGCCGAGGTGCGCGACGTTGTGGAGCGGATTGATAGCGAAGAACAGCAGCTTCTCGTCGGTCTCGCCGGCGAAGTTGTCGAAGCCCGTGATCGCGAAGCCGACGAGCCCCACGACGAGATAGACGACGCCGAACGCGAGGCCGAAGAGCTGGGCCGGAGTCCTCCCGGCAGCAGCAGCAGTTGCCAAGGTTTGCCCCTTTCCTCACCCGTTAACCGGAATAGGTATATCTGGTTCCCCGTTCGAGGGTCGGGCATTCCCGGATTGCCGGACGACTACAGATAGCCGAGGTTGCGCAACGACTCCTCGATCGCGGCCTCGTCCTCGGCCGAGTACGGCGACGCCTCGGCCCCCGAGCCGGCCAGCGGCAGGTCCATCGCCTCCACGGCCGGCGGCGAGGTAGTGACCATCGACTGCGGCAGCCATTCCGTCAGCACCCGCCCGTCGACCTCCGGGATCTTCAACCCCGCGAGGTAGAGCGCCGTCGGCATGACGTCGTAGAGGCTGGCTTTCAGTCCCGGCTGCGGCTCGATGCCCGGCCCCGCGATCCCGAAGATCCCGTCCATGTGATGGAAGCCGCGCGGCAGCTCGCGATAGTCGGTGATGACGCTCGGAGAGAAGAGACCGTCGGACAGCTCGTACGAGTAGTCACGACAGATCGGGAACAGGTCGGGCGCCGAGGAAGCTTCCGGTCCTCGATCACGTCTTCTCGCTTGTACATGAGATCGAGGACCGGCCCCCCGTCGTCCGGATCCTCGAGATCGCCGAAGGCCTGGACCACTTCGTTCCGCACCCTTTCGTAGTCCGCTTCTTCCACGATCCCGTTCGGTTCGCGGCCCTTGAGGTTGATGTAGATGCCCTGCTGCGGATTCGGCGACGCGAAGGCCTTGGTCTTGCTCCAGTCGATCGTGGATTGCGCCGCGCCCTTGGCGCGGCGGTAAGCCGCCTTCGGGATCACCTTCTTGATCCGCCTCGCGAGCTTCCTGGCACCGGCGGTCTGAGCGACCGTCCCGGCGCCGCGCACCGAGAGCAGCCCGGCCTCGCGCAGAACGACGTTGACGTTGACGACCTTCTCTTTCGGTCCGAACCCGTGGTCGGACATCGTGATGATGAATCCGTCGTCGCCGGCCCAGTCGATGAGGTCACCCATCATCTCGTCCATCTCGTCGAAGAACGACCAGGCGCGGTCGCGGATGGCGGCGGCCTCGGGACGTTCGTAGTGCTCACAGGTCGGGTCGATGTACTTGTAGTGAACGTGCATCAGCCGGTCGGGCGATTCGATGACGGCGAAGAGGATGGGAACGTCGCCGTGGTTGTCCAGCAGGTAACCGAGAGCTTTGCGCTTGAGCTCCAGGTTCTTCGACAGTCGGTCGATGATGGCGCTGGACTTCCAATCCTCGTCGTAGTTCACGTCGATGTCGATCTCGTAGTCGCCTGCCGTGGCGATGAGCTTGCCGGCAAGTTCCTCCGGATGCGTGAAGCCTTCCGGGGTCGCGCCTCCGCCCTCCGGGGTCAACATGCCGGAGACTGCGAAGCCGTCCACGGGCGGCGGCGGGAACGTCATCGGGATGTTGAAGAGACCGACGTGCTTGCCCTGAGCGTTGGCGACGTTCCACAGCGCGGGCGCCTTCACCCGATCGAGGCGCACGAGCCCGTCTCGTCGCTGAACGTTGCCAAGCGTGAACCCGAAGATGCCGTGTTTACCGGGATTGACTCCGGTGAATATCGACGTCCACCCCGGAGGCGTGTACGGCGGCACGGTCGACGTGAGGACTCCCGATGCACCGCGCTCGAGGAGCGCTTTGAGACGAGGCATGTGTCCGGCTTCGAAGGCCGGTTCGAGCATCGGGAACCCGACACCGTCGAGGCCGAGCAACAGGACTCTGTTCATGCGCGCAGTCTCCGCCGCCACGTCAGGAGGATGCCTACAACGACCATCACGAGACCGATCCACAGCGCCGCCTGGACGAACAACGTGAGGGGGCCCAGCACGTAGACGATCCCGGATACGTCGGGCATCCCCGGAGTCGGCAACAGCCTGCGCCGCGCCAGCGCGCTCGACCACTTCCCACGAGCGCCTCCGGCAGGCTCCCCCTTCTCGGC
>JALZEG010000217.1 GCA_030862185.1 Actinomycetota bacterium | reverse complement strand
GCTCCAGCACCGCGGGTGCTCCGTGGAGGCGCTCCTTCCAGTAGGCGAGCTGGCGGGTGAGCTCGTCTCCGGTGAACCAGCGGCGCTGCCACACCGCGAAGTCGGCGTAGGAGACCTCGAGCTCGGGCAGGTCGGGGGCGCGTCCTTCGACGCGCGCGGAGTAGCTCTCGGACAGCTCGCTCGCGAAGATGCCGAGGCTCCAGCCGTCCGAGACGATGTGGTGCATGCACGTCACGAACACGTGGCGGTCCTCTGCGAGGCGGATCAGCGCGGTGCGCCACAGGGGGCCGGTGGCCAGGTCGAAGGGGCGCAGCGCGATCTCGTTCGCCAGCTCGACAGCGCGGTCGTACCGCTCGTCCGGCCGGACGCCGGTCAGCTCGATCAGCGGAAGGTCGACCGGCGCCGGCGACGCCACGACGAGACGCGGCTCCGCGCCCTGCGCCCGGAACGTCGTCCGCAGCGAGTCGTGGCGCGCCGCGAGCGTGTCGAGCGCGTGCCGGAGCGCGTCGCGGTCGAGCGGCCCGGTGAGCACGATCGCGCCGGGGACGTTGTAGACGGAGCTCTTCGGCTGCATCTCGTCGAGGAACCAGAGCCGCTGCTGCCCGAACGACGGGAGCCTCTCCTCGTCGGGGCCGAGCGGGACCGGTCCCTCCGTCCGCGCGACGCCGCGCTGCCTCAGCATCAGCTCCAGCAGTCGCTTGCGGTCGGTGCTCATCGTGGCGACGACCCGTCGAGACGACTCGTCTTCCGCGGCAACGCCTTCAGCTCGGGGACCGCCGACTCCCCCACCGGAGACGCCGCTTCGACGAGCGGCGCGAGCCGCGCGATCGTCGGCGTCTCGAAGACCGCCCGCAGCTCGACCTCGACGCCGAACGAGTCGCGGATCCGCGACACCATCTGCGTGGCGAGCAGCGAATGGCCGCCGAGCTCGAAGAAGCCGTCGTGGACGCCGACCTGGCGGCGGCCCAGCAGGTCCGACCAGATCGCCGCGAGCTTCTCCTCCGTCTGCGTCCGCGGCGCGACGGCCTCGGCAACGGCGCTCGGCCGCGATGGATCGGGGGCCGGGAGCGCGCGCCGGTCGACCTTGCCGTTCGCGTTCAGCGGCAGCGCGTCGAGCGCGACGAAGTCGGACGGAACCATGTAGTAGGGCACGCGCTCCGACACGAACCGGCGCAGCTCCGTGACGGGCGCGTCGGCCCCCGTGACGTAAGCGACGAGCCGCTTGTCGTTGGGTCCCGCCTCGAACGCCGACACCACCGCCTCGGCCACGGCGGGGTGCTCGGCCAGCGCGGCCTCGATCTCGCCGAGCTCGACGCGGAACCCGCGCACCTTCACCTGCGAGTCGATGCGCGCGAGGAACTCGATCTCGCCCGACGGGAGATACCGGCCGAGGTCGCCGGTCTTGTAGAGGCGCGCGCCGTGGTCGCCGGAGAACGGGTCGGGGACGAACCGCTCCTTCGTAAGCGCGGGCCGGGCCAGGTATCCCGACGCGACTCCCGGCCCGCCGACGTGGATCTCTCCGGGCACTCCGACGGGGACGGGGTTCATCGCCGGGTCCAGGACGTGCACCTTCGTGTTCGCGATCGGGCGCCCGATGGGGATCGACGTCGCGCCCTCGGGGACGGCTTCGATCCGGTGGTAGGTCGCGAACGTCGTGGTCTCCGTCGGCCCGTACACGTTCATCAGGCTCCGCGGCGGATCGGCCGCGAGGCAGCGGCGGATCGCCGAGGGATCGTGTGCTTCGCCGCCGGTGAGCACGGTGTCGAGCGAGGAGAACAGCGACGGGTCCTCGGCGACGAGCTGGTTGAACAGCGCGGTCGTCACGAAGGCGGTGTCGACCCCATGCCGCTCGAGCGCGGCGCGAAGGGCGCGGGCGTCGAGGGCCACTTCCTTCCCGATCCCTGCGACGACACCGCCGTTGAGCAGCGCGCCCCAGATCTCGAACGTCGCCGCGTCGAACGACGCGTTCGAGATCTGCGCGACGACCGAGTGGGGGCCGAGCTTGACGTAGTCGGTGTCGAGCACGAGGCGCGCGACGGCGCGGTGCGGGACCTGGATCCCCTTCGGCGTCCCGGTCGAGCCCGACGTGTAGATCGCGTATGCGACGTCCCCGGCGTCTCCGGGAACGCCGAGGTCCGAGCCGTCGTCAGCAGCGATCGCCGCGGCGTCGCGGTCGAGAGAGATCACCCGCGTCCCGGCGAGGTCTTCGGCGGGAGGGTCACCGGCCGTCACCAGCAGCCGGGCCTCCGCGTCCTCGAGCATGAACGAGGTCCGCCGCCGCGGGTGCTCGGGGTCGATCGGGAGGTACGCCGCGCCGGTCTTGAGGATCGCCAGCAGCGCCACGACCAGCTCCGGCCCCCGTTCGAGCACGACCGCGACGAGGTCGCCGCGGCTTGCCCCGTGGTCGACCAGGTGGCGCGCCAGCCGGTTCGCCCGCGCGTTCAGGTCACGGTAGGAGAGCGGCGCGTCGCCGTATACGACCGCGGGAGCGTCTCCCCGCTCGAGCGCGACGCGTTCGAACAGCTCGTGCACGCGCACGTCGTGCGGATACGGCGTCGGCCGCGGGTTGAACCCCTCCAGGAGCGTGCGTCGCTCGTCGGGGTCCAGCAGCTCGACGCGCGACAGCGGCTCGTCCGGAGAGCTCGTCACCGCCGTCAAGACGTTGCCGAAGTGACGGAGGAACGCCTCCATCGTCCTGCGGTCGAACAGGTCCGCGTTGTAGATCGCCTGCGCGACGATCCCTGCGTCCGTCTCCGTGAGGTCCAGCGTCACGTCGACCGCGACCTCGTTCGTCGGGGCCTCCAGCCGGGCCGGCTCCACCCCCGCGAGCGCCAGGTCGCCGGGCGGCGTGTTCTGGAACACGAACATGACCTGCACCGCCGGGCTGTGCGCGAGATCGCGGTCGATGCCGAGCTCCTCGACGAGCTTCTCGAAGGGGAGGTCCTGGTGCGCATAGGCGCCGAGCGCGACCTCCCTGATGCGCTCCAGGAGCTCGGCGAAGGTGGGGTCGCCGGAGAGGTCTGTGCGCAGCACCAGGGTGTTGACGAAGAAGCCGATGAGGCCTTCGATCTCGGAGCGGTTGCGCCCCGCGATGGGAGAGCCCACGACTACGTCGGTGGCGCCGGTGTAGCGGTGCAGCAGCGTCTTGAAGGCGGCGAGCGTGACCATGAAGGTCGTGACCTCGTGGCTGCGGGCGAGGCGCTGCAGCGCGTCCGACAGCTCCTTGGGGAGCGTGAAGGCGACCGTGGCGCCGGCGAAGCTCTGGATCAGGGGCCGCGGTCTGTCGGTGGGCAGCTCCAGCACCGCCGGCGCGCCGGCGAGGGCGTCTTTCCAGTAGGCGACCTGGCGCTCGAGCTCGTCGCCGGAGAACCAGCGGCGCTGCCACACCGCGTAGTCCGCGTAGGAGACCTCGAGCTCTTCGAGGACGGGCTCGCGGCCCTCGACGGCGGCGCTGTAGAGCTCCGAGAGCTCGTTTGCGAAGATGCCGAGGCTCCATCCGTCGGACACGATGTGGTGCATGCAGGTGACGAAGAGGTGCTCGTTGTCCGAGAGCCGGATGAGGGCGCTGCGCCACAGGGGGCCGGTGGCGAGGTCGAAGGGCCGGGAGGC
>JALZEG010000228.1 GCA_030862185.1 Actinomycetota bacterium | reverse complement strand
ACGACCGGCGAGAGACGGCCGAGCCGGCGCCGCCGGGATCCTCGACCATGCCCGCGGGCGACGCGAGCTCCTCACGCTCCTCGGTCTCGACCGGCGACTCCATCAGGCGCGTCGCCCACACGACGATCCCGGCTCCCAGGCCCCCGAGCGCGCAGCCGAGCAGCACGCCCTCGGCTTGCGCGTCGCCGCCCGCCCAGTAGACGCCGACGAGGGCGATCGACGCGGCGATCGAGACGCCGAACGACACCGACGCGAGCCGCTCGGGCGTCACGGCGCGCTCCCGCGCCGGTTGCCGATCACGAGGGCCGCGGCGATCAGCGCCAGCATCCCGACGCCCCACGCGACGAAGCCCTCGGGCACCGGTCCTATGCCGCCGATGTCGGCGCCGCCGGGATCGTCGGCCTCGCCGAGGTGCTCGACGTACGCGACCACCGCGTTCCGCTCGTCGTCGGTGAACCCGAACACCGGCATCTGCCCGGGTCCGACGACCATCGCCTCCGCGAGCTCGAGCGAGGTCGCGCGGTGGAGCCCCGGCGCGATCGCGTTCCGTCCGGCAGCACCCCCGGTCGCACCCGCGCCGTGGCAGGGTGCGCAATTACCGATGTAGAGCGCCGATCCGTCCTGCAGCGACGCGGCCTCGTGCGACACCTCGGGTATCTCCGGCCCCGTCCCGAGCGTGGCGACGTACGCGACGATCTGCTCTATCTCCTCGTCGGAGAGCACAGGTTCCTTACGGACGGCCTGGTCGTTCGCGCTCGCCAGCGGCATACGACCGGTCCTGAGATAGAAGTCGGCGCCGGCGGCCCCCGCGTCGCGCAGGTCGGGTCCGTCGGCGGTCCCGGCCCCGTCCGAGCCGTGGCACGACGCGCACGCCTCGACGTACAGCGACTTGCCCGCCGGGAACAGGACGGGCCGGGACCGCGCGGGGCCGGGAAGAGCGATCGCAGCCACTGCTACGGCTGCGGCGGCCGGTGCCACGCGCGCGAGTGCCCGCATGCATCCACGCTACCCGCGCCGTCCGCGTCTACAATCCCGGCGTGGTCCACGCTTACGTGCTGATCCAGACGGCGGTGAACTCGGCGCATGTCGCGCTGGACATCCGCGGCATCGACGGCGTCGAGCAGGCCGACGACGTCTCCGGTCCCTACGACGTGATCGTGCGGGCGTCGGCATCCGACATGGACACGCTCGGGAAGCTCGTGGTCTCGAAGATCCAGGCGGTGGACGGGATCAGCCGGACGCTGACCTGCCCGATCGTCCAGCTCTAGCGGGCTTCCGCTTGCGACCTTTCTTCGGCGGGGTCCTGCCGCGACCGCGCGGCTTCGACCGGTAGAGGCCCATCGCCAGGAACATCGCGGACGCGGCACTGAGGGCGATGGAGGAGATCACGAGGGGCTGGCTGGCCATCACCCATCCGTAGACCAGCGTCACGGCCGCCGCGACGATCAGCAGGAGCGAGGACACCAACAGCCCCGTGATCGACATGGCGTGAACTCTAAGGGTTGACCCTCCGCATGGAGCCGGTCGCGAAGAGGGTGGCGGCGAGCGCCAGGCCGCCGAGCGATACGAGGCCCGGCCACGTCCCGGCCCACGTCACGTCGCCCAGGAAGCCCTCCCGCGCCAGCGCGAGTACGTTCGTCATCGGGTTGAGGCGCGCGACCGTGTGGAGCCACCCGGTCAACAGGTCTATCGGCATCTGCGCGGTCGAGAGGAAGACCAGCAGGAAGATCCCGGTCTGCATCAGCGGCGCGGCCTGCTGCGACTTGAAGCGCAGCGCGAGCCCGACCGACCAGGCGCCGCCGACGTATGCCATGCCGAGCGTCGCGAGGGCGAGCGTCCCCACCGTGGCTATGCCCCCGTGGAAGTTCGCGCCGGCGGCCACCGCGACCACGAGCAACAGCGACAGCGGAATGGCGGCGCGCAGCACGGACGCGAGCAGAGGTCCGGCGAGCAGCGCGGAGCGGGTCGCGGGGCTGGACAGCAGGCGGTCGTAGAAGCCGTTCTCGAGGTCGCGCGCTATCCCCATGCCGGTCGTGATGCCGGCGAACGCCCCGCCCTGCAGCGTCGTCATCGGGATGAACCAGTCGAGCGACTTGTCGGCGGGGAAGCCCGGAAGCAGCACCAGCCCGGAGAACGCGCCGGCCATCGCGACCGTGAGGAACAGCGGCATCACCAGCGACGGGAGGAACGTCGACGGCACGCGCGGGATGAGCTTGAGGCTCCGCCCCGCGATGGCCGTCGCGACGCGTGCCGTGCTCATGCGGCAACCGCCAGCCGGCGGCGCAGCGCCGCGGTCGAGAGCAGCATCCCGGCGGCGAATATCGCACCTGCGACACCGGCCGCGGTCGCGAGCTGGCCGGCGTCGAGGCCGTCGATCACGAGCGTGCGCAGGCCCTCGATCAGATAGGTGAACGGGTTGTAGCCCGCCACGGTCGCGAACCAGCCGTCCATCAGGTCGCGCGGGAAGAACGCGCCCGACAGGAAGAGACCGGCGAACAGCAGCGGGAAGCTGCCCTGCACTGCCTCGGCAGAGCCCGTCCGCAGCGCGAACGACATCGCGATCGCGCCCACGCCGGCGCCGAGGACGCCCGCGGACAGCGCGATCAGGAGCATGCCCGGGACGCCGCTCTCGACTGTGAGGCCGAAGGGCATCGCGACAGCCATGAACACCCACGCCTGCACGAACGCGAGCACCGCGGCCCCCATGACGCGGCCGGCGAGGATCGACGCCCGCGACGAGGGGGTCGCGATCAGCCGCTCGAAGAACCCGTTCTCGATGTCCGTCGCCATCGCGGTCCCGGCCGCGACGGATCCGAACAGCGTGCCCTGGACGATCGACGTAGCGATGAGGAACTGGAGGAAGCTGTCGACCTCCGGGAACCCGGGCAGGTTCGTCGACCGCTCGAACGCGGCCGACGACAACGCCATGAACAGCAGCGGAAACGTCATCGCCGGGAGGATCGCGGTCGGCTGCCGGAAAGTGGTGACGACCGCGCGCCGGCTGAGCGCGACGTACTGGTCGAGCGCGCTCACGACGAGGGCGACGAGATCTCGTGGGGCGCGCCCTCGGCCGCCCCTTCGAGCCTCCGCCCCGTCGCCTGCTGGAACACGTCGTCGAGCGACGGCGACAGCAGCTCGAGGCTCTCGAACGCGATGCCCGCGTCCTCGAGCGCTCTGGCGACCGCGGCGATGCGGGCCGCGCCCCCGTGCAGGCGGATCGCGACGTAGTCGGCGGAGCCCGCCGCAGACTCTCCGAACTCGAGGAGCGCGGCCTCGGCCGCGAAGCGGTCCTGTTCCGGCCCGATCGCGACGCGCAGCGTGGGGTCCCCGACCTGGGCCTTCATCACCGACGGCGTGCCCTGCGCCACGATGTCGCCGTCGTCGATGATCGCGATGCGTCCGGCGAGCTGGTCGGCCTCCTCCATGTACTGCGTCGTCAGGAACACGGTCGTCCCCGCGTCGCGGTTCAGCCTCCGCACCTCGTCCCACAGCGCGACGCGCGAGTTCGGGTCGAGGCCCGTCGTCGGCTCGTCCAGGAACAGCACGACCGGCTGGTGCACGAGCGCCAGCGCGAGGTCGAGCCTGCGCCGCATGCCACCGGAGTAGGTCCCTACGCGGCGGTCCGCCGCGGCCGTGAGCGCCACCATCTGCAGCAGCTCGTCCGAGCGGCGGCGGCCCTCGCGCTTGTCGATCCCGTGCAGGACGGCCTGGAGCTTCAGCAGCTCGCGGCCCGTCATCAGCGGGTCGATCGCCGCGTCCTGGAGGGCGACGCCGATCGAGCGGCGCACCTGGTGCGCTTCCGTCACGACGTCGTAGCCGGCGACGCGGGCGCGGCCCCCGGACGGCTTCAGCAACGTCGTCAGCATCCGCACGGTCGTGGACTTCCCCGCGCCGTTGGGGCCGAGGAAGCCGAAGATCTCTCCGGAAGCGAGCGCGAGGTCGATCCCGCGCACGGCCTCGACGTCGCCGAAGCGACGCACGAGCCCTTCTGCCAGGACGGGTGTGTCGATGGTCACGGTGCCAGCAACCCGGGCGTCCGCGGGGCTATTCCCCGCGCCGGATCGCCGGCGGGCCGAGCGCCGCGTTCAGCGACCCCGACCTGAAGCCGCCGAGGTCGAGGGTCACGTAGCGGAACCCGAGCCCGGACAGCCGTGTGCTCATCTCGTCCCGCAACGAGACCGCGCGGGGAAGGTCTTCGGCCGGCACCTCGATCCGCGCCAGGTCGCCGTGGTCGCGCACGCGCAGGACGTCGAAGCCGAGGCCGCGCACGATCTCCTCGGCGTCGTCGACGCGACGAAGGCGTTCCGGCGTCACCTCGACGCCGTACGCGAGACGCGACGCGAGACACGGCGACGCCGGCTTGTC
>JALZEG010000182.1 GCA_030862185.1 Actinomycetota bacterium | reverse complement strand
CCCTGAGAACCTGCGGATCAATCCGTATGACGTCCGCGCGTTCTCGCTCAATTCCTTGACGAAGCGTCTCCGCGTGACCGGGTTGTCGCAGGCGAGTTGCGACGAGATCACGCGCCTCGGCCTCGGTTACTACGACAGGGCATGGGCCGAATATGAGGACACCCACGGCGTAGAGCACCCGCGGCGCTTCTACGATCGCCAGATGGCGGGTGCGGCGAGCTGATTCCCGTACCCTGTTCGGAGCCCAATGATCCGTCTCGTTGACGTAACCAAGGAATACAAGGGCGGCATCATCGCCCTCGGTGGGCTCTCCCTCGAGATCGAGAAGGGAGAGTTCGTGTTCGTCGTGGGCCCGTCGGGGTCCGGCAAGTCGACGTTCATCAAGCTCCTCACTAAAGAGGAAGAGCCGAGCGCGGGCGAGGTCTACGTCGCCGGCAAGAACCTTGGGAGCCTTCCCAGATGGCGGGTCCCGTACTTGCGGCGCAACGTCGGGTGTGTCTTCCAGGACTTCAAACTGCTGCCGAACAAGACCGTGTTCGAGAACGTTGCGTTCGGACTCGAGGTGATCGGCCGGCCGCGCGCGGTCGTCCAGCGACAGGTGCCGCAGATCCTCGAGCTGGTCGGGCTCGGCGAGAAGCTCGACCGCTTCCCCGACGAGCTCTCCGGTGGCGAGCAGCAGCGCGTATCGATCGCGCGCGCGTTCGTCAACCGCCCGCTGATCCTCATCGCGGACGAGCCCACGGGAAACCTCGATCCCGCGACGTCGGTCGGGATCATGCGGCTGCTCGACAGGATCAACCGCACCGGGACGACGATCGTCATGGCGACGCACGACCACGCGATCGTCGACTCGATGAGGCGCCGCGTGATCGAGCTCGAGAACGGCGACGTCGTGCGCGACCAGTCCCGCGGCATCTACGGAGTAGGGACCTAGGCGACATGCGCGTCGGCTACTTCCTCGGCGAGACCGTCACGAACCTGCGGCGGAACCTGTTGATGACGATCGCCGCCATCTCGACGGTCGCGATCTCGCTGCTGCTGCTCGGCGGCGTCCAGATCCTCGGCATGATCGTCAACAAGGCGACGCTCGGGTGGGAGTCGAAGGTCGAGATCTCCGCCTTCTTGCGCGACGACATCTCCGACGGCGAGCTGCAGGCGCTCCAGACCGACCTCGCCAACATGCGGGAGGTCGAGGACATCCAGTACATCTCGCAGAACGAGGCGTACGAGGAGTTCAAGGACCTCTACCCCGACCAGCCGGAGCTCTACGAGACGATCTCGGCGGCGGACCTCCCGGCGTCGGTGCGCGTCAGCCTGACCGACGCGAAGTACACCGAGGAGGTGTCGGCGCGCATCCAGGGCGCGCCCGGGATCGACGAGGTCCGCTTCGGCGGCGAGTTCATCAAGCGGCTGCTCCAGATCAACGCGTTGCTCCGCACGATCACGCTGGTGATGTCGCTGATCCTGCTCGTCGCCTCCGCCGGCCTCATCGCGAACACGATCCGCGTCGCGATCTACGCGCGCCGCGAGGAGATCGGGATCATGAAGCTCGTCGGCGCGACGAACTGGTTCATCCGGATCCCCTTCATGCTCGAGGGCGTGTTCGCGGCCCTCGTCGGCGCGGCGGTCTCGGGCGCGGTCGTGCTCGCCGCGAACGCCTTCCTGTTCCCGCCGCTGCGGGACTTCCTCCCGTTCCTCCAAGGCGTGTTCGCCTTCTCGGGCGGCGAGATCGCCTCGGTCCTGCTCGTGCTGGTGGGCGTGGGAGCCGGCGTCGGGATCGTGGGGTCGTCGCTGGCCCTGCGTCGCTTCCTGGAGGTTTAGGGGCCTAAAGGGGGCCGCCCCCGCGGCCGACGGTTCTCGTGGGGGGCTCGGCCGGAGCGTCCCGTTTGGCCGTTTCTGATGTTGCTGATGGGGAAGCTGTTGCATAGGATGAATCCGATGCAGAAGGTCTCGAACCGACGCGCGCGGCCCTTCGCGGTCGCCGCCATCCTGCTCGTCCTGGGGCTGGCCCTCCCGGCCGCCGCCGACCCGGGCAGCGAGCTCGAGCGGGTCCGCCGGCGCCAGGCCGAGGTCGAGGCGGAGAAGCAGGAGAAGCTCGCACGGGCAGCCGACGTCACCGACCGTCTGGCCGACCTCGACCGGGCGCGGGACAAGGTCGAGGACAAGGTCGACGCCCTGGCGGCCGAGGTGGCCGAGCTCGACGCCGGCATCGCGCGTACGGAGCGGAAGCTGTCGTCGGCGCAGAAGCAGCTTGCGCTGCTCGCGGCCCAGCTCGGCGACATCGAACGCCGGCTCGACCGGCGGACCGACCTGCTCAAGGCGAGGGTCGTCGAGGCGTACAAGGCCGGCCCCGCCGGATACCTCGACTCGCTCGTCTCGTCCACCGACTTCTCCGAGCTCGTTGACAAGGTCCAGTACCGCACCTCCGCGATGGACTCCGACGCCGAGCTGATCGACACGATCCAGGTCCTCCAGGACGAGACCGAGGCCCGCGAGGAGCTCGCCGAGGAGAAGAAGCTCGAGATCGCGGCGGCGAAGGCCGACCTCGAGGCGGACCGGGACGCCCTCGACGCCAAACGTGACGAGCGGGCCGCGGTCCTCGCGGAGAAGGAGGCCGTGCTCGCCGAGAAGCAGACGCTCCTCGCCGACCTGAGGGACGACGCGCGGCGTCTGGCCCAGCTCGAAGCGCAGCTCGAGGCGGACGAGTCCCGCCTCGTGTCGATCATCCAGGCCGCGCCCACCACTGCCGGGCCTCCGCCGGTCGGCGGCGGGCAGCTCCTGATGCCGGCGGCCGGGCCGATCACGTCCCCCTACGGGTACCGGACCCACCCCATCTTCGGCGACCAGCGGCTCCACACCGGGATCGACATCGGCGCGGGCTACGGGGCGCCGGTCGTCGCGGCGGACGCGGGCGTCGTCGTCTTCGCGGGGGCGATGAGCGGGTACGGCAACGTGATCGCGGTCGACCACGGCGGGGGGCTCTCGACCACGTACAACCACCTGTCCGGGTTCTACGTCGGCACCGGGGAATCGGTCGGGCGCGGCAGCACGATCGGCGCCGTCGGCTGCACGGGTTACTGCACCGGGCCGCACCTCCACTTCGAGGTCCGGGTGAACGGGTCGCCGGTCGACCCCATGCCCTACCTGCAGTAGGCGCCCAGCGGCCCCTACGCGGCCCCAGGCACTACCCTTGGGCCCATGCAGCAGTGGGTCAAGGTCGCGCTCTCCGCCCTCGGCGCGCTCGCCGTATGCCTGATCGCGTTCTCGCTCGGCGTGGCCGCGGGCGATCGCAACGACGGCTCCCTCGACGCGCGGAGCCTCGCGTTCGACGGTGCGGGCGGCGCGGCCGGGTTCGACGTCGTCGAGGAGGTCTACCGCCAGATCCTGTCGTCCGCGGCCGAGGCTCCGGACGGCGAGGCGCTCGCCCGCGGAGCCATCAAGGGGATGCTCGAGGTCGTCAAGAAGGACGACCCCTACGCCGTCTTCTACTCGCCGACGGCGTTCCGGTCGTTCCAGGAGCTGACCTCCGGCAAGTTCTCCGGCATCGGCGTGTGGCTCAAGGAGAAGGACGAGGGCCTGACGATCGTCTCGGTGCTCCCGGGGACGCCCGCCCGGGAGGCGGGCCTGCAGCAGGGGGACGTGATCCACTCGATCGACGGCCGGCCCGCCGCGAGCCTCTCGTCGGACGAAGCCGTCGCCCACATCAAGGGGCCGGAGGGGACCGAGGTCTCGGTGGGGATCGAGCGGGCCGGCGAGCGGCTGGACTACACGATCACGCGCGAGGAGATCGACCTGCCGAACCTGCGGGCGACGCTGCGGTCGGACGACGTGGGCTACATCCAGCTGTTCGGCTTCGCCCGCGGCGCCGGCGACCAGGTGCGCGACGAGGTCGACGAGATGATCGACGAGGGCGCCGAGGGGATCGTGCTCGACCTCCGCGACAACAGCGGGGGACTGTTCACCGAGGCCGTCGAGGTCGCGAGCGTGTTCATCGAGGACGGCGACGTCGTGATCTACCGCGAGGCGCGCGACGACGAGACGGTCTACGAGGCCGAGGGCGACGCGTTCGAGGACGTGCCGCTCGTCGTGCTCGTGAACGAGGGGACCGCGAGCGCGTCCGAGATCGTCGCCGGCGCGCTCCAGGACCAGGAGCGCGCCACGCTCATCGGCACGACGACCTACGGCAAGGGATCGGTGCAGGAGGTCGTGCGGCTGCGCGACGCGTCGGCGCTGAAGCTGACGACGGCCGCGTACCTGACGCCCGAGGGCCGCGACATCAACGGCGAGGGCATCTCGCCGGACGTCGAGGTCGACGACTCGGTCGAGCAGAAGGACCGCGCCGTCGAGATCCTCAAGGGCATCATCATCTCGACCGACGGCGCGCAGGGATAGTGGCGCGCGGCTCCGAGGCCGGCGGGACGAAGCTGATCGCACAGAACCGCAAGGCGCGGCACGAGTACCTGATCGAGGACACGGTCGAGGCCGGGCTCCAGCTCGTCGGGACGGAGGTCAAGTCGTGCCGCGAGGGCAAGGTGTCGCTGACCGACGCGTACGCGGCCGTGCGCGACGGGGAGGCGTGGCTGCTGCAGTGCCACATCAACCCGTACTCGCACGGGAACAGGCAGAACCACGACCCGCTGCGCCCGCGCAAGCTGCTGCTGCACCGGTCGGAGATAGAGCGTCTGGATCAAGAAGTGTCGCAGGGGGGCCGCACGCTGGTGCCGCTGAAGCTGTACTTCAAGCAGGGCATAGCGAAGGCCGAGATAGCGGTGGCACGGGGGAAGAAGACGTACGACAAGCGCCAGTCCGAGGCGAAGAGGGACGCGGAGCGCCAGATGCAGAGAGAGCTGGGCCGCCGCCGCTAGCCCTTCTTCGCGCTCCCCGTTACGGATTCCGTAACGGAGGGCGCGTTGAGCCTGCCTCTGTCCTCGGCCCCCCGGCAGGTGCCTCCGGCGGGCGTGCCGAATTGCTCCGGGACGCGGGTGACGAGAAGAGCGAGCGGAGGCGTGATGCGTTCCAAGACGATTTCGATCCTGGTGGGGCTGCTCGTCGTGGCCTCCCTGGCCAACCTCCCGGCGGTCGCCGGCTCTCGACGGGGCCAGGGCGGCAACCGCCCCAAGGCCGTGTCGATCGCCATACGGCACCTGGGCGTCAAGCCCAAGTCGGTGAAGGTCACCGACCTCTACACCTCGGACCACAACCGCGTCACGCACGTCTACCTTCGCCAGATCGTCAAGGGCGAG
>JALZEG010000158.1 GCA_030862185.1 Actinomycetota bacterium | reverse complement strand
CCGAGGTCGCGGAGGAGAAGTTCGGCTTCCTGCTGCGAGCGTTCCGCTACGGGCCGCCGCCGCACGGGGGCATCGCGCCGGGGATCGACCGGATCGTGGCGCTGGCCGCGGGCGAGACGAACATCCGCGAGGTCATCGCGTTCCCGAAGACGCAGACCGCGTACGACCCCCTGACCGACGCGCCGTCGGAGGTGGACGCCGCGCAGCTCGAGGTCCTGCAGCTGAAATCCACCGCGACCCCTCCACCCACCGGATAGAGCGTGGACCTCTTCGACAGCGCGCTGGAGCAGCGGTTCGGCGAGTACGCACCGCTCGCCGCACGGATGCGTCCCCGCACGCTGGACGAGGTCGTCGGACAGAAGCACCTGCTCGCGCCGGGCAAGGCGCTGCGTGCCCTCGTCGAGTCCGGTGACCTCTCGTCGATCGTGCTGTGGGGGCCGGCGGGGACCGGCAAGACGACGCTCGCCCACGTGATCGCCGGCACGAGCGACGCGCACTTCGAGCCGATGTCCGCCGTGACGTCCGGCGTCGCCGACGTTCGCAAGGTGATCGAGGCGGCGCGCGACCGGCTCGGCCAGGTCGGCCGCCGGACCGTCCTGTTCCTCGACGAGATCCACCGCTTCAACAAGGCGCAGCAGGACGCCCTACTGCCGGCGGTCGAGAACGGATGGATCGTGCTCGTCGGCGCGACGACCGAGAACCCGTCGTTCGAGGTGAACGCGCCGCTGATGTCGCGGAGCCTGCTGTTCCGCCTCGAGTCGTTGACCGAGGAGGACCTCGCCGAGGTGCTCCACCGCGCGATCGAGGACGAGGAGCGCGGCATCGCGGGGCTCCCGATCGAGATAGACGAGGACGCCGTCGCGCACGTCGCGCGCGGCGCCGGCGGCGACGCGCGGGCGGCGCTGAACGCGCTGGAGGCGGCCGCCTCGATAGCGACGTCGACCGGAGGGCGGCTCGACCTCGCCGCGGCGGAGGAGGCGCTGCAGCGGCGCGCGCTCCCGTACGACAAGGGCGGCGACTGGCACTACGACGTGATCTCCGCGTTCATCAAGTCGATGCGCGGCTCCGATCCGGACGCGGCGGTCTACTGGATGGCGCGCATGCTCGACGCGGGGGAGGACCCGCGCTTCGTCGCGCGGCGGATGGTGATCTTCGCGAGCGAGGACGTCGGCAACGCCGACCCGGTCGCGCTGCAAGTCGCGATCGCGGCGCACCACGCGCTCGAGTTCGTGGGCCTTCCGGAGGCGAAGCTGAACCTCGCGCAGGCAGCGGTGTACCTGTCGCTGGCGCCGAAGTCGAACGCGAGCGCGGTTGCGCTGTGGCGTGCGGAGGAGGACCTCGAGGCGGGGCCGCTGCCGGTGCCTCCGCACATACGCGACAGCCATGCAGCCGCGTCCCGGATGCTCGGCGCCGGCAAGGGATACGTCTATCCGCACGACCACGGCGGGTACGTCGAGCAGGACTACCTGCCCGAGGAGCTGCGGGAGCGCCGCTACTTCGAGGCGATCAGGGGGGCCGAAGCGGAGCTGGACCGGACGCGCCGCGAGGCCGGAAAACCCGGGAAAGGGCGACCCGCCTCATAAGATCGACGTGCCGCTCCGTACAGACGTCCCGGAAGAGGTCCTCATGAGCACGCGCAGTTGCCCCCGGTGCGGGGCCGACGTTCCCGCCGACGCAGACCGCTGCCCCCGCGGCCACGCCGTCCCGCCGGACCTCGGCGGGGAGCTGCAGGACCTGAGGGCCGAGGTCGACCAGGCGTTCGAGCTCGCGCGCAAGAAGGTCGCCACTGCGCTGTCCGACCTCGCGACGACGGCGGAGGAGGAGGAACGGGCGCCGGAGCCCGAGGCCGGCGCCGCAAGCGACGCGACCGGTGCCCCGGATCCGAGTGGTGCAAGCGGTGCAACACGCACCACCGGCACCACTCGCACCGACGGGGCCCCGGAGGAGGAGGCGGAGGAGCCGGCCGAGACGGCGGTGAAGCCGGCGGCGGAGAAGGGGGCGAAGTCCCTCATACCCGGCCGTCGGGGGACCGCCGGTGCCGCGCTCCGAACGTCGGCCTCGATCCCGGCCGCCGCGACCGAGCGTCCGGCCCCTGCCGTGGAGCCGCGGCTCTCCGGGGCCGACCCCGTCACGGCCGAGGCCCGCGCCCGAGC
>JALZEG010000155.1 GCA_030862185.1 Actinomycetota bacterium | reverse complement strand
CCCGCGACGCCGTTGACGAGCCGCAGCTTGACGATCCGCTCGTGGACGTAGACCGGGTCCTTCGCGTCGTCGGGCGGAGGGGTGGGCGTGGGCTCGAGTGTCGGCGTCGCGACGGGTGTGGGCGACGCGGCCGGGGTCGCAGTGGGCGTCGCGGCCGGAGTCGGAGTGGGAGTGGGAGTGGGAGTCGGGCTGGGAGTCGGGCTGGGCGTCGGCGTCGCCGACGGAGAGGCGGCGGGGGTCGGCGTGGCCGTGGTGGGCGTCGGGGTGACCGGGGGCGTGGGGGTCGGAGTCGCGACCGGAGTCGGCGAGGGGGTCGCGGCCCCCGAGCCGTCCACGCACGTCCCCGCGGGCACCGACGCCATCAGCGCGACCGTGCTGCACGCGTTCAGCCTTCCGCCGGAGACGGTCTTGCCGAAGTAAGCCGGTTGGTCCTCCGCGCCCTCGAGCAGCGCCTGCGCGACCGCGCCGACCGTCGCGCCGGGCTGCGCGCTCCACGCGAGCGCGGCTGCACCCGACACGTGCGGCGTCGCCATCGACGTCCCGTCCGCGTAGAAGCCCTGCGACGCCGGGTACTGCGTCGAGTTGCACCTGACCGACACGGTGTCGATCGATGCTCCGTCGGCCGTGACGGAGCCGTTGCTCACGAGCCGGAAGCGAACGTAGAGAGAGACTGTGCCGTCGTGCTGGAAGATCGACTCGGTCACGCGCTCCCAGGCTCCCCCGGTCGAGCCCGTCCAGCCGCCGATCCGCCCCCAGCTAGAGCCGTCGCGCGACGCCTCGATCGCGAGGACGTCGGCGCCCTGCTCGAGGTCGAGCTTCATCGAGTACCTGAGCAGGCAGTCGTTCATGCCGCCGAGGTCGAACGGCGTAGTCGTGGCGATCCAGTGGTCCGCGTTGTCCTGGTAGAACCCGCCCGGACTGTCGGCGATCGTCCCGTCGGGCTCCGCGGCCCACGTCCCGTTCACGCCTCCCACCGCCCAGCGCGAGCCGAACCCGCCCGTGAAGTCCTCCGCGAACCGCACGTCGAAGGAGGGCTGGAGGCTGAGGATCCCGACGCCGGGGGCCGCGAGGTCGACCGTCGTCGCGCCGTAGTTCGAGAACGGCGCGAGGCGATCGCCCGAGTCCATCGCGGCGACGCACACGATGTTCGGGACCGGGTAGTTGCACGGGTACGAAGCGCCGATGTCGTTGTTCGCCCCCGCGTTGCCCGCCGCGACCACGAACAGCGTGTTCGGCGCCGACGAGATCGCGTTGAGGACCGCCAGCGAGTAGGCGTCACCGCCGAGGCTCACGTTGACGACCTTCGCTCCGGCGCGGGCCGCGTACGCGAACGCGCTGGAGAGGTCGGCGGTGTTGCCGACTCCGTTGCTGTTGAGCGCGCGCAGCGCCATGATCCTGCTGCTCCACGCGACGCCCGCGATGCCGGTCCCGTCGTTCCCCGCGGCACCGATGGTCGCGGCGACGTGCGTCCCGTGGCCGTGGAGATCGCGCGGGTGACGGTCGTCGCCGACCCAGTCCCAGCCCTGGAAGTCGTCGACGTAGCCGTTGCCGTCGTCGTCGACCCCGTTCGATTCCTGGCCGCCACCGGTCTCGCCGGGATTGCGCCAGATAGCTGGCGCGAGCTCGGGATGGTCTATCGCCACGCCGGTGTCGACCACTGCGACGGCGACCCCCGGGCTCCCGGTCGTGACGTCCCACGCCTGGGGCGCGTCCATGTCGACGTCACTGGCCTGGTGGAGCCCCCATAGCTGCGGGAACAGGGGGTCGTTCGGCACGGAGGCCGCTCGGTAGAGGTAGTTCGGCTCCGCGTAGACGACGTCGGGGTCGGCCGTCACCTCGGCGGCGGCCTCCGCAACGCGGCCCTGCTCGACCTGCACGAGCTCCGTGTTCGGAAGGGCGAGCGACTCGATCTTGTCGAGCCCGTGCTCGCGGCGGACCTCGCTTCGCTCGGCGCTGCCCGCGTACCTGACGACGAGTTCACCCGGTACGTAGTCTCGCTCGCCGTGGTCGGGCCCGAGGGCCTCCGGCGCGGCGCCGGCCGGGACAACGAGCCCGGCGGTTGCAATACAAGCGGCGAAAACGGCCGCGACGAAGCGTTTCGAAGACACGGTTGCTCCCAGCAAGAAGAAGGGCCCCCCACAGAGCTATCGGCACCTGAAAACCCGACGTTGAACGTTCCGCGCTACAACCCGGCCGACTGCCCGGTTGTTCCTCCGAGAGCGGCGCTCGCTGGCGAAAAAATTGCGAATAGCGCGGCTCACGGCTCAACGAAGGGTCCCAGGGGGCTACACCGCGAAGCGGATGTTCAGCACGTCTCCTTCTCGGACCTCGTAGTCCTTGCCCTCTACACGAAGCTTGCCCGAGGATTTCGCCGCGT
Source organism: Actinomycetota bacterium (assembly GCA_030862185.1). Lineage (GTDB taxonomy): Bacteria > Actinomycetota > CADDZG01 > CADDZG01 > WHSQ01 > JALZEG01. The sequence goes on along the minus strand of JALZEG010000155.1, from coordinate 171 downwards.
CCCACGAGCCCGCCGCCACGAGGGCGTCGTACGACACCACCTCAGCCCTTATGAAGCCCCGCTCCAGGTCGCTGTGGATCACCCCTGCCGCTTCGGGGGCCTTCGCTCCCTTGCGTACCTCCCACGCCCGCGACTCGTCCTCGCCCGTCGTCAGAAACGTGATCAGGTCCA
>JALZEG010000222.1 GCA_030862185.1 Actinomycetota bacterium | reverse complement strand
AGCGCGGCGAGCGTCGCGGCCGACAAGCTCGACCAGCACTACCACCCGGCCTCGTGGGTGCCGCACGTCTCGCTGGCGTTCGGCGACACGACTCCCGCGACGGTGGCACGGGCGGTGGAGCTGCTGGGCGAGCGCGACCTCGCGTGGGACGTGGAGCTGGACAACCTCGCGATCGTGAAGGGCGCGGGCCACAAGCCGCAGGAGCTGGTGGGGCGTTACCCGCTCGGGGGCGTGGCCCGGAACTTCTGAGGCGGCTGCTAGAGCGCGTGCTTCACGTAGCGGAGGCCCTTGCGGCCGTGCGGTGCCCAGTCGATGCATCCCGGCGACCGGCACGTCCCTCGGGGCGTCTCCACGAGCGTCGCGGCGTTCCACTTGTAGCTGCGCAGGCCCTTGCGCAGCATCGACTTCGGGAACGAGACACGGATCGTGCGCCGGTCCGGCCGCCGCAGCGTGACGGCGCCGACGTGCTGTCCCGAGTTGACCTGGTCGAACATGTGCGCCACCAGGCGTCCGTTCTCATACTGGACCTGGACGGTCCGCTCGGCCCCCGCCCCGCGGCGGCCCCGGAGGTCGAAGTAGAAGAGGGCGAACGCGTTGCCGCGCAGCTTCTTCACCGGCCACGCGCTTCGCAGGCGCATCGTGTGGACGAGCGTCGCCGAGCCGGCGGAGCCGCGGTGGGCGTGCGATACGCGGGCGATGTCGAGGGGGCCGCGCGCGTCGTTGCGATCGCGCGCGCTCCCGCCGTCGCTCCACGCCGCCGGAGGCGCGAGCGCCGTCAGGAGGGCTGCCGTCATTGCGATGGTGATCACTCGTGTACGCATGCCGACACCACACCACGGTTCGCGCGTCCCGACTACCGCCTTTGTGATGTTTCGGCGAGATCGCTCGTTTTACGTATCCCGCGGCGGCGCGCGCGAGCCGCTGCGCGTTCGCGCGCTCACACCTTGCGAAAGACGGCGACCACCTTGCCGAGGATCTCCGTTCCCTGCGGCGCCTCGAACGGCTGCAGCGCGGGATTGGCCGGCTCGAACCACACCGCGGAGCCGCGGTGGCGGATCGTCTTCACGGTCGCCTCGGCCTCGTCGCCGAACTCGCTCGGCATCATCGCGGCGACGACCTCGCCCGAGTGCGCGGTCGGCTGCTGCCGCACGATGACGAAGTCGCCGTCGAGGATGCCCGCGTCGATCATCGAGTCGCCGTGCACCTCGAGCATGAAGACGTTGCCGTCGCCCACGAGCTCGGCCGGCATCGGGTAGATCTCCTCGACGTGCTCCTCGGCCAGGATGGGCGTCCCCGCCGCGATCCGGCCGAGCAAGGGCACCGAGCGGGCCGGCCTGCGTTCCGCCGCCAGCCCCGTCTCCGGGTCGTAGAGGAGCTCGATCGCCCGCGGCTTCGTCGGGTCGATCCTCAGGTAGCCCTTGCGCTGCAGGGCCTGCATGTGGGAGTGGACCGTCGAGCTCGACGCCAGGCCGAGGGCCTCGCAGATCTCCCGGACCGAGGGCGGGTAGCTGCGCTCCGCGACCGTCTCGGCGATGAACTCGAGCGTCTGGCGCTGGCGATCCGTCAGTCCCTCGACCATCGATGCCTCCTGATCCGGCGGGCGCACGGCCCGAACTGGTGTTCGGCACAAGGTACGGCCCCCGGGCGGCAAAAGCAAGAACAGACGTTCGGATTCCCCGCTTGCGGGCGAACGCACGTTCGCCTATCATAGGGAACATACGTTCGGATCGGGTCGGAGTCCGGCCCGAAACGTGTCACACCCCCTCGCTAGCGTCGACCGATGTTGGAGGAAACCGACGCTCAAGGAGACCAAGGAGGAACGTCGTGGCGGTTCGCAGTGAAGACCTCGCCCTCGGCGGCAGGGACGCCGTCGTCTACCGCTTCCCGGCCGCGGCGGCCAGGAGGCGGGCTCGCCGCAGGATGATGGCGCGGCGGAGGCTGACGCTAGGCGTCTCGGCCCTGGTCGTGGTGGCGGCCACGCTGGCAGGAGGCGGGGTGGCCGACACGGCCCCGGGCGCCCGGAGCCCGCGGACGGTCGTGGTGCAGCCGGGGGACACCCTGTGGGGGATCGCCGGCGAGCACGCCCCTCCGGGGACCGACGTCAGGGCCTACGTGGACGCGCTGATCGAGCTGAACGGGCTCGAGGGGCCGCTCCAGGCGGGGGCCCGGCTGCGGCTGGCGAATTAGCCGCGTTTTCTTCCCGACTTGGCTTGACTCCCGCCCACTACCTGCGCGTAATTACAACTCTGTGACGCCACCATATGTTGTGGTGGAGGCACCAAGAGGGCCCTAGATGTGGTGGATTCCGGGAGAATCGCCGGGTCGGGGCATGGGAGAATCAAGGAGGTCCGGCGGCGGTGCCGGACCACTTCGGAAGGGGGCTGTGGGCGTGGCAGGAGCGACCACGAAGACCGGTGCCGGCACGGCCGAGGGGCTCGGGATCCGGCGCTACTTCACCAGCGAGGGCGTCCACCCGTACGACGAGGTCGAGTGGGAGCTGAGGGACGCCGTCATCCAGAACTATCGGACGGGTGAGGTCGCGTTCGAGCAGAAGGGGATCGAGTTCCCGAAGAAGTGGTCGCAGAACGCCACGAACATCGTCGCCCAGAAGTACTTCCGCGGCGCCCTCGACTCTCCCCGCCGCGAGCGCTCCGTCAAGCAGATGATCGACCGCGTCGCCGGTCGCTACGAGGAGGAGGGCCTCGCGCGCGGCTACTTCACCGATGCGGCCGAGGCGAAGGTCTTCGCCGACGAGCTCACGCACCTCCTCGTCACCCAGAAGGCCGCGTTCAACTCGCCGGTGTGGTTCAACGTCGGCTGGCGGCCGAAGGGCGAGGAGCAGGTCTCGGCGTGTTTCATCTTGGCGGTCGACGACCAGATGAGCTCGATCCTCAACTGGTACGTCGAGGAGGGGACGATCTTCAAGGGCGGATCGGGGTCCGGGATCAACCTCTCGACTATCCGTTCGAGCAAGGAGCGGCTGCGCTCCGGCGGCACGGCCTCGGGCCCCGTCTCGTTCATGCGCGGCGCCGACGCGTCGGCGGGAACGATCAAGTCCGGGGGCGCCACGAGGCGCGCCGCGAAGATGGTCGTGCTCAACGTCGACCACCCCGACGTCAAGGAGTTCATCTGGTGCAAGGCGCTCGAGGAGCGCAAGGCCCGCGC
>JALZEG010000106.1 GCA_030862185.1 Actinomycetota bacterium | reverse complement strand
CCGGAGTTCGGGACCGGTGCGGTGAAGGTGACGCCCGCGCACGACCCCACCGACTTCGAGATCGGCGAGCGCGCCGGGCTCGACAAGGTCAACGTCCTGAACGAGATCGCTCACGTCAACGAGAACGGCGGGCGGTTCGCGGGCCTGGATCGCTACGAGGCGCGGGGCGCGGTCTTCGCCGCGCTCGACGAGCTGGGCGCGATCGAGAAGGTCGAGCGCCCCTACGTCCACGCCGTCGGCCACTGCTACCGCTGCCACACGGAGATCGAGCCGTGGCTCTCCGAGCAGTGGTTCGTGAAGATGAGGCCGCTGGCCGAGCCCGCCATCGAGGCCGCCAGGGACGGCCGCGTGACGTTCCACCCGCCGCGCTTCACGAAGGCGTACCTCCACTGGATGGAGAACCTCCGCGACTGGTGCATCTCGCGGCAGCTCTGGTGGGGGCACCGTATCCCCGTGTGGTATTGCGACGAGTGCGGCGAGACGATCGTCGCGCTGGAGGACCCGGCGGAGTGCAAATGCGGGTCGAAGTCGCTGACGCAGGACCCCGACGTGCTCGACACGTGGTTCTCATCGCAGCTGTGGCCGTTCTCGACGCTCGGTTGGCCGGACGAGACGCCGGACCTCGCGACGTTCTATCCGACCTCGGTGATGGTCACGGCCTACGAGATCATCTACCTCTGGGTCGCCCGCATGATCATGTCGGGGATGTACTTCATGGGGGGCCGCGTCCCGTTCGGCGACGTGTTCATCCACGGGATCGTCCGGGACCACGAGGGCAAGAAGATGTCGAAGTCCCTCGGCAACGTGATCGACCCCCTCGAGATGATCAACCGCTACGGTGCCGACGCGCTGCGGTTCTCCCTCGCGTTCATCACGGTCCCGGGCAACGACTCGAACTCTTCCGAGGAGCGAATCGAGGGCGCGCGGAACTTCGCGAACAAGCTGTGGAACGCGTCGCGGTTCGTGCTGATGTCGCTCGGGGATCAACGGCCGGTCCTCGACGGCGCCGATCTCGTCGTCGAAGACCGGTGGATCCTGTCGCGGCTCGACGCGACCGTCGAGACCGTCGGGCGCGAGCTCGACGCGTACAACTTCTCGGAGGCCCTGCACGGGCTGCATTCGTTCGTGTGGAGCGAGCTGTGCGACTGGTACGTCGAGCTCGCGAAGCCGCGCCTGCGCGAGGGGGCGTCGACGGCGGCCGGACCCGTCCTCGTGCACGCTCTCGACCGCGTCCTCCGGTTGCTGCACCCGGTGATGCCGTTCATCACGGAGGAGCTCTGGTCGAAGCTGCGTCCGGACGGCGGCACGATCATGACGGCGGCGTGGCCGGAGCCGGAGGGGCGTCTCGATCCCGCGGCCGAGGACACGATGGCGCGCTTCCAGGATCTCGTGGTGGCCTTGCGCCGGCTGAAGATCGAGCACGACGTCCCTCAGGGGAGGCGCGTGCCGGTGTCGCTGGCGGCGGGCGAGTTCGCGGGAGAGCTGCGGCCGCTGCTGGACCAGGTGACGTCGCTGGCGCGTCTGGAATCGATCGAGCTCGTCGACGACCTCGGACCCGCGGGGGCCGATCCGCGTGCGATGACGACCGCGGGCATCGAGGCCGCCATGCGGCTCGGAGGCATCGTCGACCCGGCCGTCGAGCGCGAGCGTCTCGAGCGCAAGCGCGACGAGCTTCAGGCCGAGATAGACCGGGCGGAGCGCAAGCTGGCGAACGAGTCGTTCGTGGCGAAGGCCCCCGGGGCAGTCGTGGACAAGGAGCGCGCGAAGCTCGACGAGTCGCGCGCCGCCCTCGCGAAGGTCGAGGGGCAGCTCGGCGCCCTCGGCGAGTGACCGTGTCGTACGCGGAGGCGACCGCGCACCTGAACGCGCTCGGCATCGACGTGATGAAGGGCCTGAAGCCCTCGCTCCACCGAATCGAGGCGATGTGCGACGCGCTCGACAACCCGGAGCGGCAGATCCCAGCGATCCACGTCACGGGGACCAACGGCAAGACGTCGACCGCCCGGATAGCGTCGTCGCTGCTGGCGGCGACCGGCCTGTCGGTGGGCGCGTTCACGTCGCCGCACCTGGAGTCGGTGCGCGAGCGGATCGCGCTGAACGGCGAGCCGATCGGCGAGGACGAGTTCGGGGACCTGTTCGCGCACCTCGCTCCGTACCTCGAGGCCGTGGAGGCGCGCCTCGGGGAGAAGCTCTCGTTCTTCGAGGTGATGACCGCGATGTTCTTCCTCTGGGCGGTCGAGGCCCCCGTGGACGCGGTCGTCGTCGAGGTCGGCCTCGGCGGACGCTGGGACGCGACCAACGTCGTGCCGGCGCCGGTCGCGGTGCTGACGAACGTCGGACTCGACCACACCGCCCTGCTGGGCGAAGACCGCCGCACGATCGCGCGCGAGAAGGCCGGGATCGTCAAGCACGACTCGTTCGTCGTCACCGGCGAGCGCGATCCGGCGATCCTCGCGGTGGTCGCGGAGGAGGCGGAGGGGATGCTGGCGTCCGTCTCAGCCGCAGGCAGGGGATTCGACCTCCGCGAGAACCTCGTCGCGCTCGGGGGCCGGTACCTGTCGATCGAGTCGTCCGCGCGCGTCTACGAGAAGCTCTTCCTGCCTCTGCACGGCGCGCACCAGGGGCTCAACGCGGCGACCGCGCTCGAGGCGGTGACGCGCTTCCTGCCGGGACAGGTCCTGGGAGAGGAGGTCGTCGCTCAGGGGTTCGCCGAAGCCGTCGTCCCCGGTCGCATGGAGACGGTCGAAGGCGTTCTTCTGGACGTCGCCCACAACCCCGACGGGATGTCGGCCCTCGTGTCGTCGGTCGCGGAGACCTTCGACTTCGGCGACGGCGTCTTCGTTCTCGGCATCCTCGCGGACAAGGACTACCGGGGGATGCTCGCGGAGGCGGCGCGCATCGGCCGGCGGATGATCTTCACGCGCGCCGCGAACGTGAGGTCGGTCGAGCCGGCCGAGCTGCTCGCCGCGGCGCGTGACATCGGGATCGACGACTGCACGATGGCCGCGTCGGCCGGCGAGGCGATCGAGGCCGCGCGCGACATGGCGGGCGAGGACCTCGTGTGCGTGTCGGGGTCGCACTACGTCGTGGGCGAGGCGCGGGGGTGGCTGCTCGGGCAGTAGCCTCCGTGTCCCCAAAGCACATCAGGAGGTAGGACGATGCCCGACGTACAGCAGACCTTCGTCATGGTCAAACCCGACGGCGTCCGTCGCAAGCTCGTAGGCGAGGTCGTCTCGCGCATCGAGGCGAAGGGCTACGAGCTGCGCGAGATGAAGCTGTTCACGATCGACGAGGCCCTCGCGCAGAAGCACTATGCGGAGCACACCGAGAAGCCGTTCTTCGGCGAGCTGGTGTCGTTCATCACTTCGGGACCGGTTGTCGCGATGGTCGTCGAGGGCCCGGACGCGGTCGCCGGCATGCGTCAGATCATGGGCGCGACGAACCCGTTGGACGCCGCGACGGGTTCGATCCGGGGTGACCTCGCGACCGTGATAGGCGAGAACATCGTGCACGGATCCGACGGCCGCGAGTCGGCCGAGCGGGAGATCAACCTCTTCTTCGGATAGCCCGGC
>JALZEG010000096.1 GCA_030862185.1 Actinomycetota bacterium | reverse complement strand
CGTCGATAGGCTGGCTCCATGTTGTCCCGACCGCGGCGCCCCGAGGACTGGGAGCGCGACCTCCGCGCCGCGAAGTCCGCCGAGGAAACCTTCGGAGCCGAGCTCGCCACCGACCCGCGCCTGGTCGATCTCGAGACGCACACCGACAGCTTCGACAAGCTCGACTTCTCGTTCACGTATGGGGGCCGGCGTATCTGGGTCGACCTGAAGGAGAAACGGCAGGCGTATTCGGCCGGCGTGCAGGCGCTGTGGGAGGAGGTGCCGGGCTCCTTTCTTTTCATCCTCGACGAGACGGTCTACCGCCGCATCGTGTGGCAGGGCGGCGGCGGCTACCTCGTCGTGCACGACCATCCGGGCTCGCGCTGGGCGATCTTCGGGCCGTGGGAGCTGACGCTGGGGCCGCGGCGCCGCTACGAGCGCGAGGAGCACCGCAAGACGACGTTCCTCAAGGGGAAGATCCTGCTCGACCTGAGAGCGGCGGCGACGCTGCGCAGCTACTTCTCGATCGACGAGCTACTGCACGTGATCGACAAGTCGGTGGCACGGCGAGACGTGGTCGAGGCCGTGGCAACGAACACGCTCGACCTCCCGCAGGTCTAGTCGCGCGGCCCGAAGCGCGAAAATCTGTCGTACCTCGCCTCTAGCCTCTTTTCCGGGCCGCCGCGGGCCGCCCAACTAGGATGAGCGGATGCCGGAGGGAACGTCGGAAGAGATGCAGGATCAGGCTCGAAAGAAAGGGACCAGCACGTCGAATTTCGGCGTGAGCCGCCGCGAGAGCCACGACGCATCCGCTTTCTACGCCCGGTTCGAGATGGTTCCGAAGCTGTCGTCGGCGACCACGATCAACCGTCCCGACAAGGTCGACGTCATCTACTCCGCCGATTCCAAGCACATGGAGCACGTACCCGACTGCTCTGTCGCCCTCGTCGTCACGTCGCCGCCGTACTTCGCAGGCAAGGAGTACGAGGAGGCGATGGGGGAAGGCCACGTCCCGGCGACGTACGTGGAGTACCTGAAGGACCTCGAGGAAGTCTTCGCCGAATGCGTCCGCGTGCTGGAGCCGGGCGGGAGGATCGCCGTCAACGTCGCGAATCTCGGCCGGAAGCCCTACCGGTCGCTCTCGGCTGACGTCATCGGGATCCTGCAGGATCGTCTCGGGTTGTTGCTGCGCGGCGAGATCCTCTGGCAGAAGGGCCGCGGCGCGGCGGGATCGTGCGCGTGGGGGTCATTCCAGAGCGCACAGAATCCCGTCCTACGTGACATCTCCGAACGCGTGATAGTCGCTTCGAAGGGACGGTTCGACCGCGCGCTGAAGCGGCGAGAGCGCGAGGAGACGGGTCTGCCGTTCGTCGATTCGATCTCCAAGGACGAGTTCATGGAGGCGACGCTCGACGTGTGGGAGATCCCGACCGAGAGCGCGACGCGCGTGGGTCATCCGGCCCCCTTCCCGATCGAGCTCCCGAAACGGCTCATCGACCTCTACACGTTCCGAGGAGACGTCGTCCTCGACCCGTTCATGGGGGCGGGGGCGACCGCGCTGGCCGCGATGAAGTCGGACCGGCGCTACATCGGCTACGAGATCGACGAGAGCTATGTGGGAATTGCCGAAGACCGTATTCGCAAACAGGCGGCGGAGCTCGAACGCCTGCGAGAAAGCGGACGGAAGCACAAGAACCGCCTGCGCGTCCTGACCGACGACCTTCCGACGGGTGATTCGTTCCAGGCCGCCGCCAGTCTGCAGGGAAAGCGCGCCAAGGAGATCGCTCAGGAGGTGCTCGAGCATTGCGACTTCCGCGTGACCGTGAAGGAGCACCGGGGGCCAAGCGGCGTCGTCATCAACTTCATCGCCCTCGACCGCAACGACAGGACGTGGTACTTCGACGTATCGGGCGCGTTCACGAGCAGCCGTCCGGGACTCAGGCGTACCGACACCCTCTACAAGGCGCTGGGGAGGGCGGCCGTTCTCAAGGAGGCGGGTCTGTCGACTTACCGGCTGGTCTTCCTCACGACCGACCTGCCACCGCGCGGCACCACAGGCGATCTGGCGCTGCGCGCCCTGCGCGGACGAACGTTCCACGACGCCATCGAGATGATGTCTGGTCCGGGCCAGGAGCGCCTCCAGCAATACGCGCTCGGCGAGGGTTACGACGAGCCGTTGGGGGACTTGCTCTCGCCGGCGGAGTGACCTACTCGTCGTGGAGGACCCGGCCCTCCATGCCCCCCGCCACCGTCACGACCTCGCCCGTCACGTGGCCGCTGATCTCGTCCGACGCCAGCGCCACGACGACCCGGGCCACGTCTTCGGCCCGGCCTACCTTCCGCAGCGCCATCGTGCGCGTGATCCGGTCGACGAAGCCGGGCTCCTCGAGGGCGTCGCGGGCCATCTCCGTCTCGGTCCAGCCCGGCGCGACTACGTTCACGCGGCCCCGCGGCGCGATGCGCGTGATCTCGTTCTTGAGACTCTTGAGAAAACCGCCGGCTAGCGCGGACTTCGCCGCCGCGTAGTCCGCATGGCCGGCCTCGCCGATCAGGCCCGCGGTCGACGACACGATCACGATGCTGCCGGTCTCGGTCGACTCGACGTGGCGCAGGAAGGCGCGGCACGACAGGAAGACGCTGTCGAGGTTCGCGGCGAGCGTCGCGCGCCAGCGTTCGAGGCTCATCGTCCACACGGGCTCGTCCTCGCTCGGCCAGCGCCCGGCGTTCGCGACGAGCACGTCGAGGCGGCCGAGCTCTCTCACCGCGTCGTCGACGAGCCGGTCGACCTGGGCCTCGTCCGTGAGGTCGGCCTGGAGCGGGATACCTCCGGTCTCGGCTGCGAGCTTGCGCGCCCGCTCCCCGCTGCTGAGGTAGTGGACGGCGACGCGCGCTCCTTCGGCGGCGAACGTACGGCAGAGTGCGCCGCCGATCCCGCCGGCGCCGCCGGTGACGAGCACGCCCTTGTCCTTCAGCCCGGTCTCCATCGCGGGCACGATACGTTGTCGCGCATGAAGGACGTGGGCATCGTCGGGATGCCGTATTCGGGGAAGTCGACGCTGTTCCAGGCGCTGACGAGCGCGGGCTCCGCCGGGGGCCGCTCCAACCAGGCCGTCGTCGACGTCCCCGACGCGCGGCTCGGCGTGCTGGCCGGCATCGAGAAGTCGAAGAAGGTCGTGCACGCGAAGGTGCGCTTCGTCGACGTGCCCGGTGGATTGACCGCGCAGGGGATCGCGGAGTTCCGCAACACCGACGCGCTGTGCATGGTGGTTCGAGCGTTCGGCGAGGACGCGAACCCGAAGTCGGAGCTGGTGTCGCTCGAGGCCGAGATGGTGCTCGCGGACCTCACCAACATCGAGAGCGGTCTGGAGAAGGCGCGCAAGAAGGCGCGCGGCTCGGCCGAGGGCAAGACGGAGGCCGCGGTGCTCGAGAAGGCGCACGAGCTGCTGAACGCGGAACGCCCGTTGCGCGAGACGGCGTGGGACGACGCGGAGCTAAAGGTGCTGCGCGGCTTCGGACCGCTGACGATGAAGCCGTGGATAGTGGTCGCCAACACGGAGGAGGGCGGTTCGCTACCGGAGGGCTTGCCCGAAGACGCCTTCGCGGTGAGCACCGCGCTGGAGGCCGAGGTAGCGGGGATGGACGACGCGGAGGCGCGCGAGCTGCTGGCGGGCTTCGGAGTCGAGGAGCCGGGCCTGACCCTGGTCATCGCCGCGTGCTACAGGGCCCTGGACCTGATCACGTTTCTGACGACGGGCGAGGACGAGTCGCGGGCGTGGGAGGTACGCAAGGGAGCGAAGGCCCCCGAAGCGGCAGGGGTGATCCACAGCGACCTGGAGCGGGGCTTCATAAGGGC
>JALZEG010000083.1 GCA_030862185.1 Actinomycetota bacterium | reverse complement strand
CGGACGACCTGCAAGGGCTGGGGCTCGGCAGCGTCCTGATCGAGCACCTGGGCGAGGCCGCCGCGGAGGCGGGGATCGCAACGTTCGAGGCCGAGGTGCTCGCGGCGAACGCGGACATGCTCGAGGTCCTGCACAACCTCGAGCTCCCCATCCGGACGTCGCACCAGGGGGGCGTCGTCCAGGCGGAGTTCCCGACCTCGCCGACTCCCGAGGCGGTCGAGTCGTTCGAGCGGCGCGAGGCCGTCGCGGCCGCGGCCGGAGTCGCACGCTTCCTCACGCCGAGGTCGGTCGCGGTGATCGGCGCGTCCCGCCGGCGCGGGACGATCTCTGGCGAGGTCTTCCGCAACCTCCTCGACGGCGGCTTCGAAGGCCCCGTCTATCCCGTCAACCCCAAGAGCGAGGTCGTACAGTCCGTCCGCGCCTACCCGACGGTGCTCGACGTGCCCGGCGAGGTCGACCTCGCGGTGATCGTCGTCCCGGCCCTCGCGGTCACGGCCGTCGCCCGCGACTGTGGCGAGAAGGGCGTGAAGGCGCTGCTCGTCATCTCGGCGGGCTTCGCCGAGACCGACGACGAAGGAGAGGCGCGGCAGCGCGAGCTCGTGGAGATCGCGCGCGGCTACGGCATGCGCATCGTCGGTCCGAACTGCATGGGTTTGATGAACACGCACGCGGACGTGAGATTGAACGCGAGCTTCGCCCCGCACGCGCCTGCGTCGGGCCGTCTCGGGTTCTCCTCGCAGTCCGGGGCACTCGGCATCGCGGTGATCGACAGGACCCGCGCGCTCGGGCTCGGGATGTCGAGCTTCGTCTCCGTCGGCAACAAGGCGGACGTCTCCGGCAACGACCTCCTGCAGTACTGGGAGGACGACCAGTGCACCGACGTGATCCTGCTGTACCTGGAGTCGTTCGGTAACCCGCGGAAGTTCGCGCGCATAGCGCGCCGCGTATCGCGCCACAAGCCGGTGGTTGCCGTGAAGAGCGGACGCTCGCAGGCCGGCGCCCGCGCCGCGGCGTCGCACACCGGCAGCCTCGCGGCCGGCGACGTCGCCGTCGACGCGCTGTTCCGCCAGGCCGGTGTGATCCGCACCGACACGCTCGAGGAGCTGTTCGACGTCGCGAGCCTGCTCGCGAACCAGCCGCTTCCGGCCGGCACCGGTGTGGGGATCCTCACGAACGCGGGAGGCCTCGGCATCCTCTGCGCCGACGCGTGCGAGGCCGCCGGTCTCGTGGTACCCGATCCTTCCGAGGAGACGAAGGCCGCGCTGCGCGCGCTGCTGCCGAAGGAGGCGAGCGTCGGCAACCCCGTCGACATGATCGCGTCGGCGACCGCCGGGCAGTACGCCGAGTCGCTGAAGCTGCTGGCGGCCGACCCGAACGTCGACACGGTGATCGTGATCTTCATCCCGCCGCTGGTCACGCGGGCGGAGGACGTGGCGGCCGCGCTGTCGGACACTGCGGCGACGATCTCCGACAAGACCGTGATCGCGTGCTTCCTCGGGGTCCGCGGGATCCACGAACGGCTGCGGAGCGGCGACCTCGTCGTGCCGTCGTTCGCGTTCCCGGAGGCCGCCGCGCAGGCGCTCGGACGCGTCGCGGCGTACGCGGCGTGGAGACGCCGTCCGGAAGGGTCGATCCCCGGCCTGCCCGACGTGGATCGGGTGGCCGCGACGCATCTCGCCGGGTCGCTGCTCGAGGCGGGAGAGCGGTGGCTCGAGCAGAGCGCCGTCCAGCAGCTCCTCCACCATTACGGCGTTCCCTCTGCGCGCACCGCGCTGGTGACGAGCGTCGAAGAGGTCGAGGCCGCGGCCGCCGGCATCGGAGGGCCGGTCGCGGTCAAGCTCGACTCGCGCAAGATCGTGCACAAGACCGACGTCGGCGGGGTGCGGCTCGGCCTGGGATCGCCGGCCGAGGCCGCCGCCGCGGCGCGGGAGATCGAGGAGTCGCTGGAGCGGCAGGGGTTGCGCGACGCGCTCGACGGCTTCCTGGTCCAGCAGATGGTCACGCAGGAGGGGGCCGAGCTCTTCGTCGGCGTCACCCACGACCCGTTGTTCGGCCCCCTGCTCGCGTGCGGCGCGGGCGGGACGCTCGTCGAGCTGATGCGCGACGTCGCGGTGCGGATCACGCCGGTGACCGACGCGGACGTCGACGAGATGCTGCGCTCGCTCCGGACGTGGCCGTTGTTCGAGGGCTACCGCGGCCAGCCCCCGCTCGACCTGGAGGCCCTGCGGTCGCTGCTGTTCCGCATCTCGGCGATGGTCGAGGACCTGCCGCACATAGCCGAGCTGGACCTGAACCCGGTCCTGGTCGGCCCGGCTGGAGCCGGCGCGATCGCCCTGGACGCGCGGATCAGGCTGGCGCGTCCGTCACCGCGCAAGCCGAGAGGGGCCCGCACAGCCTAGCCGGGACCTCGCCGCCGCGCGGTCCCATGCCTTCCGGCAAGTGGTGCAACCGGTGCACCGTGCGCCGCATGCACCGCATGCTCCGCCCCGACCCCTGCGAAGCAACGGCCGGACAAGGCTCCCGTAGCATGGGCGGTCCCATGTCAGAGCGCGAGCCCCTGTTCCGCCAGGAGGCGGTCGAATACCAGAAGAAGAAGGCCGCGGCGGCCGACCTCGTCCGGCTGTCCGTCGGCTGGGCCAAGGCCGGGTTCTGGCTCGTCCTCGTGGCCGTCGTCTCCATCGTCATCGCGGCCTCGATCGCGCGCGTCGAGCGCGTCGCCCTCGCCCTCGCGATGGTCGAGGACGACGGAGCCGTGACCGCCCTCATGCCCACCGGCCAGGGGGCCGCGCCCGTGAGGGGCTCCATCGCGACCTACCTGCCCGCCGACACGGCCGGCGAGCGCGAGGTCCGCATCCTCTCGGTCGAGGAAGCAGTCCCCGTCGAGGAGGCGCGCGAACAGTTTCCCGGCCTCTCGCTCGCGATCGCCGGGCCGGTGACCGTCGTCCGCACGTCGGAGCTCCAGAGCGCGTCGGACTTCGGGCAACTGCGCGTCAAGACCGGATCCGAGCCGGTGATCGTGTCGTTCGTTCCGGGGTTGCGCGAGATCTTCGGAGAGTCATGAGCAAGCGCATCCCCTACGTCCAGCAGCTCGAGATCTCCGATTGCGGGGCCGCCTGCCTCGCGATGACGCTCGCGTTCCACGGCCGGCACGTGTCACCCGAGGAGGTCCGCAGCGCGACCGGCACGGGCCGCGACGGCGTCGACGCCTCGTCGATCGTCCGGGCCGCGCGCGCCTACGACATGCGGGCCCGCGGCGTGAAGGTAGAGCTCGACGGCGTCCGGTACCTGCCGAAGGGGGCGATCCTCCACTGGGAGTTCAACCACTTCGTCGTGTTCGACCGCACGACGCGCAACGGCGTCGTGGTCGTCGACCCCGCGCTCGGCCGGCGCCGCATCCCGATGGAGCAGTTCGGCCAGTCGTTCACCGGCGTCGCGCTGATCATCGAGCCGGACGAGGGCTTCAGCCGCGACCGCCGCCGCGCCGAGAGCGCGTGGCGCTACGTGCGCCCGATGATGAAGCAGTCCGGGCTGCTGGGGCGGGTCGGCGTCGTGTCGCTGTTCATCCAGCTGCTCGCGCTCGCCGTCCCGATCATGACCGGCGTCCTCGTCGACCGGATCGTGCCGACCGGCGACCGCGACCTTCTGACGGTTCTCGTGATGGGCCTGCTCGCGATGGCGTTGTTCCATATGTTCGCGTCGTTCGTGCGCGCGCACCTGCTGCTCAACGTCCGGACGCAGCTCGACCTCAAGATCTCGCTGGAGTTCATCCGGCACCTGGTGTCGCTGCCGTACTCGTTCTTCCTGCAGCGCTCGTCCGGCGACCTGATGATGCGGCTGAACAGCAACGCGACCGTGCGCGAGATCCTGACGACCGGCGCGATGTCAACGATGCTCGACGGGACGCTCGTCAGCCTCTATCTCGTGCTGATCATGGTGCAGAACCTGCGGATGGGGCTCGTCGTCATCGGCGTCGGCGTGCTGCAGGTCACCGTGATGATGATCTCCCACCGGCGCAACCAGCGGTTGATGTCCGAGAACCTGGTCGCGCAGGCGCGCTCGCAGGGATACCTCGTGCAGATCTTCGGCGGCATCGAGACGTTGAAGTCCGTGGGGGCCGAGGAGCGCGCCGTCGACGAGTGGACGAACTTCTTCGTCGACGAGGTGAACTCGACGCTCCAGCGCGGGAAGCTCAACGCGGCCGTCGACGCCGTCATGGGTTCCCTGCGCGTCGCGTCGCCGCTGGTCATCCTCGGCGTCGGCGCGTTGAGCGTCCTGAACGGGAACCTGACACTAGGCCAGATGCTGGCGCTGAACGCGCTCGCCGCGGGCTTCCTCACCCCCCTCGCGAACCTGGTCACGACCGGCCTCCAGATGCAGCTCCTCGGCAGCTACATGGAGCGCATCAACGACGTCCTGAACACGGAGCCGGAGCAGGCATCGAAGCAGGGTCTCGGCGCGCCGGCACTGAACGGCGGCGTGCGGCTCGAGAACGTCTCGTTCCGCTACAGCTCGAAATCACCCGACGTGGTCAAGGACGTGTCGCTCGAGATCGAGCCGGGCCAGAGCATCGCGATCGTCGGCCGCTCCGGGTCGGGCAAGTCCACGCTGGCGCACCTGATCCTCGGGCTCTACCCACCGACGGCGGGGCGCGTGCTGTACGACGAGCAGGCGCTGACGGACCTCGACCTCGCGTGGGTGCGCCGGCAGCTCGGCATCGTGCCGCAGGACGCGTTCCTGTTCGGCTCGAGCATCCGCAAGAACATCGCGCTGTCGGAGCCGGACCTGCCGCTGGAGCGCGTCGAGCGGGCCGGCCGCCTGGCCGCGATCCACGACGAGATCAAGAGCTGGCCGCTCGGATACGAGACCGTCCTCGCCGACGGCGGTGCCACGCTCTCCGGAGGGCAGCGCCAGCGCATCGCGCTCGCCCGGGCCCTCGTCCACGACCCGAAGATCCTGCTGCTCGACGAGGCCACGAGCCACCTCGACGTCGAGACCGAGAGGGTCGTCCACGCGAACCTCAACGAGCTAGGCTGCACGCGCATCGTCATCGCGCACCGCCTCAGCACGGTCGAAAAGGCCGACCTCATCCTGGTCATGGAGGACGGCCGGTTCGTCGAGCGCGGCACGCACGACGACCTGCTCCTGGCACGGGGCCGCTACTGGACGCTCGTCGCGTCGCAGGGCGAGTCGCTGGTGCCCCGCGGCGCCCGGTCCTGAGCGCCCCCGCAGGAGCGGTCCCCGCCGCGGCGAATCCCCACCTCGACGCCCCCCATGCCGCGAGGTGAACCCATGAAGAAGCTCGTCGCAGCCGCCACGACCGCAGTCCTTCTCGCCGCGCCCATGCAGTCGGCGCTCGCGGGCAAGAAGGCCGCCCACCAGCACGTGGAGGGCACGATCGCCGTCCCGCAGGGCGGCAACGCCGCGGCTACCTGCGTCTACCGGAC
>JALZEG010000071.1 GCA_030862185.1 Actinomycetota bacterium | reverse complement strand
TCCTGGATCCGCGCCGCCTCGTTGACCTCGTCGCCCAGCGCGGTCGCCTCGAGCCGTCCGCCCGTGACGAGCTGCCCCATGTACAGCGCGCCGCCCCAGTGGATGCCGACGTTGATCGCGCAGTCGTCGAGCTCCAGCAGCCCGGTCTCGTCGCGCACCTCCGCCACCGCGGCCCGCGCGCTGTCGACGATCCCGCGCCCGGCTTCGATCGCGGCGCGTGCCGCCGCCGAGGGGGAGCCCAGATCGTCGGCGAGGAAGAACGCGGTGACACCGTCGCCGGCGTGCTTGCCGACGATGCCGGTGTGCGACACGACCCGCTCGTCCATGGCGGTCGTGATCGCGCGCACGAGCTTGAAGTACGCGGAGCTCGGCAACCGCCGCGACAGCACCGCTGACGCCTCCAGGTCGGCGAACAGCACGGCGGCCTGGCGCCGTCCGGGATCGACGAGCCGCGCCATGCGCTGGAACATCTCCTCGTCGCCGCGCGCGACCAGCGACAGGACGCTCGCCGCGAGCGCGGGTCCGTAGAGGAACGCGCGGCCGATGAAGTCCCCCGTCTCCTTGTCGTAGAGCCTGACCTGGATCTCGGTCACCTTCACCGGCGGCAGGTCGCGCTGGACGAACTCGAGCTGGCTCGTCCAGATCGGCGGCGGACGCAGCGGCTCCATCTCGAGGAACCGCTGGATCAGCTCGTCGGTCACGACGTTGCCGTCGAAGGCCATCGGCGCCGCGGCACCGATGATCTCCATGAGGGCCTGCTTGCCCCCCTGCGTTCCCTCGATCATGAGCGGCAGCTCCTTCTCGAAGGACTCCATGCAGCTGTCCTCGGTGATGGCGCGGGTCCACGTCTCACCGACCATCGCCTCGACGAGGTGCTTGCCGTAGCCGAGCTTGCCCTCGTCGTGCTCGCCGAGCAGGTTCGCCATCTCCTCGGAGACCCACCGCAGCCGGTACCCGTCGTCGACGATGGACGCGGCCCAGCGGGTCACCGCGATCTGCTCGGCGACCTCCCGCAGGCGCGGGTCCTCAGGAAGCGAGGGTGGCGAGGACATCGTCCGAGATGTCGAAGTTCGCGTACACGTCCTGTACGTCGTCCAGCTCCTCGAGCGCGTCGACGAGGTTGAGCACCTTCTTCGCGTCGGCGCCCTCGACCGCGATCGTCGTCTTGGGCACCTCGGTCAGGTCGGCCGACTCCACCTCGGCCCCCGCGGCCTCGAGCGCGTCCTGCACCGCCTTCACCTTGTCCGGGGGCGTGACGACCTCGATGCTCTCGTCCGACGCGCGCACGTCCTCCGCCCCCGCGTCGACGGCGACGAGGAACGCGTCGTCCTCGGAGAGCGAGTCCTTCGTCACGACGATCACTCCCCTGGTCTCGAACATCCAGGAGACCGACCCCGGCTCGGCCATCTTGCCGCTGTTGCCGTTGAACATGCTGCGGACGTCCTGCGCGGCGCGGTTGCGGTTGCTGGTCAGGCAGCGCACGAGCACGGCGACGCCGCCGGGGCCGTAGCCCTCGTAGCTGACCTCCTCGTAAGACTCGCCCTCCAGCTCGCCGGTGCCGCGCGCGATGGCGCGCGCGATGTTGTCGTTGGGGACCGAGCCCGCCTTCGCTTTCTGCACCGCCGTGGCCAGCGTCGGGTTCGAGTCGACGTTCCCGCCGCCCTCGCGCGCGGCGACCTCGACGAAGCGCAGGAGCTTCGCCCACACCTTCGAGCGCTGGGCGTCGGCCGCGCCCTTCTTGCGCTTGATCGTGGACCACTTGGAGTGCCCGGACATCTATTCCCTCACCATCCCGACGAACATTGAGTGCACCCTATTGTCGCCCGTCATCTCCGGGTGAAAGGTCGAGGCGAGCATGCGCCCCTGCCGCACGAGGACGGGCTTGCCCTCCACCGACGCCAGCACCTCGACGCCGTCGCCCGTCCGCTCCACGGCCGGAGCGCGGATGAACACAGCTCGGTACGGCCCGTCGAACCCCTCGACGTCGAGGTCCGTCTCGAAGGAGTCGACCTGGCGCCCGTAGGCGTTGCGTCTCACCGTGACGTCCATCAGCCCGAGCTTGTGCGGGACGTCCTGCGGCCCCTCGATCTCCGTCGCCATGAGGATCAGCCCTGCGCAGGTCCCGTACACCGGCATTCCGGCGCTCGCCCTGGCGCACAGCGGCTCGAGCAGCTCGAAGCGGTCGAGCAGCTTGCCGATCGTCGTCGACTCGCCGCCGGGCATCACCAGCGCGTCCACGCCGGCGAGCTGGTCCGGCGTCTTGACGACGACGGCTGCCGCGCCGGCGTCCTCCAGCGCGCGGGCGTGCTCGCGGAAGTCGCCCTGCAGGCCGAGGACGCCGAGCTTCACCGGGCCTACCAGCCGCGCTGCGCGAGGCGCTGCGCTTCGGGGATGTCGGGGATGTTGATCCCGACCATCGCGTCGCCGAGGCCGTGCGACACCTTCGCGACGATCCCCGCGTCCTGGTGGTGCGTCGTCGCGTCGACGATCGCGCGGGCCCGCGTCGCGGGGTCGCCGGACTTGAAGATCCCGGACCCCACGAAGACGCCGTCGGCACCGAGCTGCATCATCAACGCCGCGTCCGCGGGCGTCGCGATGCCTCCGGCGGTGAACAGCACGACCGGCAGCGTCCCGGTCTCCGCGACCTCGCGCACGAGCTCGAACGGCGCGCGCAGCTCCTTCGCCTCCGACATCAGCTCCTCGGAGCCGAGCGACGCGAGGCGCCGGATCGACCCGGTGATCGAACGCATGTGGCGCACGGCCTCGACGACGTTGCCGGTGCCGGCCTCGCCCTTGCTGCGGATCATCGCGGCGCCCTCTCCGATGCGCCGCAGGGCCTCCCCGAGATTGATCGCGCCGCACACGAACGGCACGTCGAAGTCCCACTTGTCGACGTGGTGGGACTCGTCGGCCGGAGTGAGGACCTCGGACTCGTCTATGTAGTCGACGCCGAGGGACTGAAGGACCTGCGCCTCGACGAAGTGGCCGATGCGGCACTTCGCCATGACCGGGATCGAGACGGTGTCCATGATCTCGGAGACCTTCTCCGGGTCGGCCATGCGGACGACGCCACCCTCGGCGCGGATGTCGGCCGGCACGCGCTCGAGGGCCATGACCGCGACCGCGCCGGCGTCCTCGGCGATGCGCGCCTGCTCCGCGGTGGTGACGTCCATGATCACGCCGCCCTTGAGCATCTCGGCGAGCCCGCGCTTGACGCGGAGGCCTCCGGTCTGTCTGGTGTGGTCGGACATCGAATCGGTCCTTTCCTGCGGTAATTCCCGAGCTCCAGGATAGAGCCGCCGATCGCGTTGGGCGGAGCAGTTCCCCGCGGGCCAGTGAAGGCCAAAGGGAGTCGACCGAGTGCAGAAACACGATGACAGCTCAAGCCGTGAGTTTCGATGATGGTTGCCGTCGCGGTCCCGTGCCAGGACGTGGAGCGCGACAGACGTCGGTCGGCTCCTGTTGAGCCGCGAACTCTTTTTTCTAAACCACTTGTCATATCGCTTGTAACAAGCACATGGTGTACGAGGCGGCCGGAAGGAGTACCTCATGGAAAGAACATGGCGGAGTGCCCTGTGGAGCATTGCCATTATCGGGTGCCTTCTGATCGGCTCTCCGGCGGGCGGGGGGGTTCGCCCGAAAAACCTCGCGGCACCGGACGGGTCAGCGTCGCAGACAGCCGCGAGGGCTCGCCTTCAGCTCGTGATCACGGAAGAAGGCGTCTTGCTCTGCACGCGCGTAGCCGCGTACGTCGACTGTACCGATGCGTCGACCCTAGGGGAGCTCCACAATGAGGCCCTCTCCTCCGTACTCGGATCGTCTCCGCCCTCTCCTCGACCGCTCCCCAGGCGCGGTCAGACGTTCCGATCGATCATCGCCCCGTACCGTCAGTGGATCATGGCGTCGCCACTTGCCGTTCAGCTTCGGACGCCAAGAGATGTGACAATGCTGGTCGACGCGCTCGCCGTCGAGGCGGAGCATCTTGGACTGCTGCGAGACGGCAGGGTCTACGGCCCCGCGTTCAATCGCCCCGGCATGGTGACCAAACGTATGGCAGCACGCGGGTTGATAAGCAACCACGTCGCCTGGGTCCTGGCGGAGTTGAGTTCCGAAGGCGCGACGGTAGGTGAGCTGGTTGAAGAAATGACGACAACACAATGGCACGAGTCAGACCGCGGCTCGACGGCTCTCGTCGTCGACCTGGCGACGTCATCTGCTGATTACTGGTCGCACGGAACGGGCTGGGAAGATGTGCCGCTCGGAGAAGCTGCTTCCGGGGAGCCGTCGCCTGCGGAATGGGACCTTAGGGGGGGCCTGGCCGGCGGTCTCTACGGACCGTGGGGGGCGCTTGTAGGGGCCATAATCCTGTCGGTCGCGGCATGCGCTTGTTCCTCGAAGTGACCCGGGCCGACCCATTCCGATCGACCGCGGCAGTCAGGGTGCCGGGGAAGGCAAATGTTTCTCCCACCACCCGGGGGAGTGGCTAAAACTCTCAGAGGTCCAGCAGCGCTTTGGATCGTTCGGCCGGCGGGACGTGCATCGCGTCGTCGGCTACGAACCAGAACGCGGCCCCCCTGCCGCGCCGCGGAGCCGCCTTCGTCACCGCGCTCGCGAGCGCCGGCGGGTAGCGCGTGATCGCCGCGGCGCGCACGTCGTCCACGTCTCCCACCCGCACGCCGAACGCGGGCGAGACGTAGGACAGCGCGAGCATCGTCCGCGCGAGCGGCGTCGACGTCGCGGCGAGCCTTACGAAGCAGTGGGCGACGACCGCCTCGAGCTCGGTGCGGGTGTAGCCCTCCACGAGACCCGACGTCATCGCGATGGCCGGCCGTCGCGTGAAGCACACGAGAGCGTTCGGCGACGGGTCCTCGATCGACCACAGCTCCGGCGCCGGCAGGCCCGTCCTCTCCGCGAGCCCCGTCACTATGTTCTCGAGACGCGGCGAGCCCCCCGGCTTCACGCGGACCGCCCGCTCGCGGCGCAGCATGCCGCGTCCGGAGTTGGAAGCGGTCCACACGATCGCTCCGGCGAACAGGGCGGCGAACGCGGCTATGCCGATCGGCCCCAGCACGAGCCACGAAGCGATAGCGCCCGCGATCCCGGCGGCGGCGACGACCGCGACCATCGAGCGCGTCCGGCCTCGACCGCCCCGCGGGTCGTCGTAGTCCCAGTCCGGGAGCCGGACGCGCGACGGCGCGGTGGCCGACGTCAATATCCCGGCCCGGAGCGAAGCGTCGTCTCGAAGCTGCTCGTGTACTCGCCGAAGTTGCTCACGACGGCGACGTCGCTGTCGGTCTTGAGCACCATCGCGGTCTCGGGGTCTATCCACACACTCATCTGCGCGCGTCCGGAGAAGTCACCCCTGAAGTTCGTCACGGTCTCGAGCCGGTACGCGGAGACGCTCCGGCCCCCGATGCTCACGGCGTCTCGGCCGAGGATCCTGACGCGGTAGTCGCCCGACGTGCGAGCCTTCCAGCGGCCGCGCCAGCCGTCCTGCGCGCTCAACGGGAAGAGCAGCGCCTCGATCGGCGGCTGCGGCTCGTACGACTGCGCGAAGTCGAGCCCGCTGTAGGTGAAGTCGATGACGACCTTGGTGATGAGCGCTTTCTCCCGCGTGTAGCGGGTCGTCGTCGTCAGCTTCTGCTTCTCGGACGATCGCGTCTCGGTCACGACCACCGCGGCGTCGGCGGAACGCTGCGAGTACGACGCGCTCGTCGTCGCGGTCTCCGGCAGGGGCTCCTTGTTGCACGACGGGCCCTGGCAGAACCTCTCCCATCCGTCCTGCGCGTAGACGTAGTCGCCGGCTGCGGGATAGCCCGCCGATCCGCGCGGGCCCGCCGCGAAGCCGTTGCCGCCTCCTCCACCGGAGCCGCGGGTCCCTCCGCCGCCGCCCGGCCCGCCCCCCGCGGACGATCCGCCTGTGCCTCGGCCGCCGTCGTCGCTACCGCGCTTGCCGGACGCCGTCCCGCCGTCGCCCGAGGCCTCCGCTTGTGGCGTCGCCGCGCCGCCTGCGGTCGCCGCGAGGTCCTCGGGCTCGGTCCCCTGCGGGTCCGAGCAGGCGCCGACCAGCAGCAGCAGCACGGCCGCAACCGCGACCGACGTCTTCCTCAGGCTCGAGATCGTCACGACCCCCTTGCTATCAGGCCCCCGATGATAGGGAGGCGCGGGCGACCTTCCCCGACGGCAGGCGCGGGAGCGTCTCGACCAGCACCAGCTCGCGCGGCGCCTTGTACGCCGCCGCCGTCCGCTTCACGTGCGCCCGGAGCTCATCGAGCGTGGGGGCCTGGCCGGGAGCCGGGACGACATAGGCGACCACGCGCTGCCCCCATTCGGGATCGCCGGCCCCCGCGACCGCCACGTCGGCGACCTTCGGGTGCGACGCGAGCAGCGCCTCGACCTCCTCGGGCGAGACGTTCTCGCCGCCCGTCACGACGACGTCGTCGGCGCGCCCCCGCACGCGCAGACGGGCGCCGTCCCATTCGCCGAGGTCGCGGGTGACGAACCAGCCGTCCTCGAACGCCCGCTCGGTCGCCGCGGGATCCAGGCGGTAGCCGTCCATGATCGTCGGCGTCCGCAGCCGCACGACTCCGTCGCCGGCGACGTGGACCTCGACCCCGTCGAGGGGACGGCCGTCGTAGACGACGCCCCCGCAGGTCTCGGTCATCCCGTAGGTCCGGACGACGTTGCCGCCCGCGCGCCGCGCCCGGTCGAGGAGCTCCGGCCGAACGGCGGCGCCCCCGAGGAGGATGCGGCGCCAGCGGGCGAGGTCCGCGCCGGCGTCGAGCAGCCGGTCGAGCATCGCCGGGACGAGCGAGACCGCGTCGGCTTCGGCCGCCGCGACCTCCGCGGGGTCGAACCGCGGCAGGACGACCGGCTCGACGCCCGCGGCCCGCGACCGCACCAGCGTCATGATCCCGGCGACGTGGTCTAGCGGAAGGCAGCACAGCCAGCGCGCGCCGGCCGCTCCGAGGCGCTCGATCGTTAGGCGGGCGGACGTCTGCAGCGCACGATGGCTCAGCTCGACGAGCTTCGGCGGGCCCGTGGAACCGGCGGTAGCAAGGCACAGGGCCGCGTCGGGGCCCGCCGGGACCGAGTGATCGAGGACCATGACGCCGTCGGGGTCCACGAGCGCCGCCGGCCGGGCCAGGTCGAGCAGACGCTTCGTCTCCGCCTCGGGAAGGTCCGGCCGCAGCGGCAGGACGGCGCGGCCCTGGCCCCAGAGCCGCTCCAGCTCGGCGGCGGCGCGGGGGCCGGACGGCCACCTCAGCGCGACGACCTCTCGGTCTTCTCTGGCCGATCGCCCAGGCGATCGGTCTTCACCGCTATCCATGACCACCTGCTACGGTACTCGGGATCGTACGAGCTATCACTCAGGAGCAATCGCTACGATGGAATGGGAGCGCTCGGGCAGCTACGGCGACATCCTCTACGAGACCTCCGAGGGGATCGCCAAGATCACGATCAACCGGCCCGAGGTCCGCAACGCGTTCCGGCCGCAGACGCTCTTCGAGCTCCAGGATGCCTTCAACCGGGCCCGCGACGACTCCGGGATCGGCGTGATCGTCCTCACGGGAGCGGGCGACGAGGCCTTCTGCTCCGGCGGCGACCAGCGGGTGCGCGGGGACGACGGCTACAAGGACCAGCACGGCATCGGGAGGCTCAACGTCCTCGACCTCCAGGTCCAGATCCGCCGCCTGCCGAAGCCGGTGATCGCGATGGTCGCCGGGTACGCGATCGGCGGGGGCCACGTGCTGCACGTCGTGTGCGACCTCACGATCGCGGCGGACAACGCCAGGTTCGGCCAGACGGGGCCGAAGGTCGGCTCGTTCGACGGCGGCTACGGTGCGGGGCTCCTCGCGCGCATGGTCGGCCACAAGAAGGCGCGCGAGATCTGGTACCTGTGCGAGCAGTACGACGCGCAGGAAGCGCTGGCGATGGGGCTCGTGAACAAGGTCGTCCCGCTCGACCGCCTCGAGGAGGAGACCGTCGCGTGGGCGCGGCGGATCCTCCAGATGAGCCCGCTCGCGCTCCGGCTGCTGAAGGCGGCGTTCAACGCCGACACCGACGGACTCGCAGGGATCCAGCAGCTTGCCGGCGACGCGACGCTCCTCTACTACATGAGCGAGGAGGCGCAGGAGGGCCGCAACGCCTACCTCGAGAAGCGCGCGCCGCGCTTCGACAAGTTCCCGAAGCGCCCGTAGCGCTCGGGCCCGTGCGCGAGACCGGCTCGGCGGGATCGCCGAAAATGAAGGTCTGGATCGAGGCCGCCCGCCCCCGCACGCTCCCGGCGGCGGTCGTCCCCGTGCTCGTGGGAACCGCGGCCGGCGGCATCTTCCTTCCGTGGAGGTTCGCCGGAGCGCTCGCCGTCGCGCTGTCGTTGCAGGTCGCGGTGAACTACGCGAACGACTACTTCGACGGCGTGCGTGGAGTGGACACGCCCGACCGCTTAGGCCCCCGCCGCGCGGTCGCGTCCGGCCTGGTACGGCCGGCGCAGATGAAGGTCGCGACCGCGCTCGCGCTTGCCGTCGCCGGTGCTGCGGGCGTCGCTCTGACGGTCGCGGTGGGGCCCGAGCTCTTGCTCGTGGGGGCCGCGTCGATCGCAGCGGCGCTCGCGTACAGCGGGGGGCCGCGACCGTATGCGTCGGCCGGGCTCGGTGAAGTCTTCGTATTCGTCTTCTTCGGCCCGGTAGCGACGATCGGGACGGCGTACGTGCAGGCGGAAGTGGTGTCGCTGCCTGCGGTCGTCGCGTCGATCCCCGTAGGTCTCCTCGCCGCGGCGATCCTCGTCGTCAACAACCTGCGCGACGTCGACACGGACGCGGCGGCGGGAAAGAGGACGCTGGCCGTGCGGCTCGGCGAGCGCGGCACACGTCGCTTGTTTGCCGGGTTGGTCACCGGCGCGGCAGCGGGGGCGGTCGTGACCGCGCTCGTCGAAGGAGAGCCGGTCGACGCCCTCTACGTCACCTTGCCGTTCGTCTCGCTCGGAGCCGTCGTCGTGGACCGGGTGAACCGGAGCGACGGGCGCGACCTCGTGCCGTGCCTCGGCCTGACGGCACTGCTCCACCTCCTGTTCGGGATCTCCACGGGGGCCGTCCTGTGGTGGAGATGACCCGGACGTTCCGGATACCGCTGCGCGTGCGATTCCGCGGCGTGACCGAGAGGGCCGGCGTCCTGGTGCGCGGCCCCCACGGATGGGGCGAGTTCTCGCCCTTCCCGGAGTACGGACCGCCCGTCACGCGGGCCTGGCGCGCCGCAGCCATCGAGGCGGCTACGCAGCCGTGGCCGGAGCCCGTGCGCAGCTCGATCCCCGTCAACGCGATCGTCCCCGCGGTCGGCCCGCAGCAGGCGCACGACATGACGGTCGCGTCCGGCTGCTCGACCGTGAAGGTGAAGGTGGCCGAGGGCGACGACGAGGCGCGCGTCGAGGCCGTGCGTGCCGCGCTCGGGCCGGACGGCCGCATCCGCATCGACGCCAACGGCGCGTGGGACGTCGACACCGCCGAGAAGATGATCGGGGTCCTCGGCCGCTACGACCTCGAGTACGTCGAGCAGCCCGTCGCGACACTGGAGGAGATGGCGGAGCTGCGCCGGCGTGTCGACGTCCCGCTCGCCGCGGACGAGTCGGTGAGGACGGCGGAGGATCCGCTGCGCGTGAAGGGGCTGGACGCCGCCGACGTCGTCGTGCTCAAGGTGCAGCCACTCGGAGGAGTGCGGCGGTGTCTGGAGGTCGCGGAGGCGGCGGGGCTTCCCGCGGTCGTGTCGTCGGCGGTGGAGACCTCGATCGGACTGGCGGCCGGCGTCGCGCTCGGGGCCGCGCTGCCGGAGCTCCCGTACGCCTGCGGCCTCGGCACGCTGTCGCTGCTCGAAGGCGACGTGGTCGCCGATCCACTCGTCCCGAGGAACGGCGCGCTGGAGGTCCGGCGACCCGAGGTCGACGAAGCTGCGCTCCGCCGGTACGAGACGACCGACACGGAGTTGCTCGCGCGCTGGGAGGCCGCCTCGTGACGCCGCGCAACGCCGGCGAGGCCGCCGCGTTCTGCCTGTTCGACGAGCTGGTCCGCTGCGGCGTCCGCCACGTCTGTCTCTCTCCGGGATCGCGTTCGACCCCGCTGGTGGTCGCGGCGACGGCGGACGAGCGCCTGCGCGTGCACGTCTCGGTCGACGAGCGCTCCTCTGCGTTCCTCGCCGTCGGCATCGCCCGCGCCTCGAACGTCCCTGCGGTCGTCGTATCGACGTCCGGCACCGCCGCGGCCAACTTCCTCCCCGCCGTGACCGAGGCGTCGAACGCGAGCGTGCCGTTGATCGTCGTGACGGCGGACCGTCCGCCGGAGCTGCGCGGCACCGGCGCGAACCAGACGATCGACCAGGTGAAGCTCTACGGCGACGCGGTCCGGTGGTTCTGCGAGACCGGCGTTCCCGAGGACGGCGCGGCCCTCGTCGCGTACTGGCGCTCGGTCGGGTGCCGCGCCTGGGCCGAGGCGACGGCTGCGAACGCCGGCCCCGTCCACCTCAACGTGTGCTTCCGCGAGCCCTTCCTCGCGTCGCCGGACGACGATCCGGTGCCGGGGCTCCAGGGCCGCGCCGGTGCGCGCCCCTGGACCGAGGTGGCGCGCTCCCCCACCGCGCCCGCGGTCGAGGACGTCGACTGGCTCGCGGGCAAGGTGCAGTCGGTCGAACGCGGGTTGATCCTCGCCGGCGCGGGTGCGGTGGACCCCGCCGGGGTGCACGCGCTCGCGGCCGCGGCGGGTTGGCCCGTCCTCGCGGAGCCCGCTTCCGCCCTTCGCTCCGGCCCGAATGCGATCTCGACGTACGAGGCGTTGCTCCGCGCCGGATGGGGCGACGCGCACCGGCCGGACTTCGTGTTGCGTACCGGCAAGATCGGCATCTCGCGCGTGGTCGACGCGTTCTTCCGCGACGGCGAGCAGGCGCTGGTCGATCCCGCCGGACGGTGGCTGGACCCGGAGCGTGCCGCGAGCAGGATCGTCGCCGCCGACCCCGGCCTCCTGTGCGCGGCCGCGGCGGAGAGGGGCCGGCGCGAGACGTCCGGGTGGCTCGACGAGTGGCTCGCGGCCGAACGCGCCGCCCGCGACGCGATCGACCGCGTCCTCGACGCGCGTGAAGAGGTGTCGGAGCCGCGGGTCGCGCGCGACCTCGCGGTGCTCCTTCCCGATGGCGCGACGCTCGTCGTAGCGGCGAGCATGCCGGTGCGCGACCTCGACTGGTTCATGGCCCCGCGCCGCGGGTTGCGCGTCACGGGCAACCGCGGCGCCAATGGAATCGACGGGTTCGTCTCGACGACGCTGGGTGTGGCGCTCGCGTGCGACGGCCCGGTCGTCGCGCTGGCGGGAGACCTGTCGATGCTGCACGACCAGAACGGGCTCCTCCTGGCGCGGAACGAGGACGCCGGCGCGGTCTTCGTGGTGCTGAACAACGACGGGGGCGGAATCTTCTCGTTCCTCCCGCAGGCGGGGGCGGTTCCGGACTTCGAGCGCGCCTTCGGCACGCCGCACGGAGTCGACTTCGCGCAGGTGGCGGCGGTCTACGGCTGCGGCCACCGCGTGCTCGAGAAAGCGGGAGATCTCGGCCCCGCGGTCGACGCCGCGCTCGCGAAGGGAGTGCACCTGATCGAGGCGCGCACCGACCGGAACGCGAACGTCGACCTGCACCGCGAGCTGTGGGCCGCAGTTCGCGTCGCAGTGCGGGCCTAGGCCCCCTCCAGAGCGGACATCATCGCCCGCAGCTTCAGGCGCGTCTCCTCGAGCTCGGCCTCGGGCTCCGATCCCGCCACGATCCCGTTGCCGGCGAAGAGCCGTCCGCGCGCTCCTTCGAAGCGACCGCAGCGGAGCGCGATGCCCCACTCTCCGTCGCCGTTGGAGTCCACCCACCCGACCGGCCCGCTGTAGCGGCCGCGATCCATGCCTTCGAGGGTGCGGATCACCTCGAGCGCGGGCTCGCGCGGCGTCCCGCCGACCGCGGCCGTCGGGTGCAGCAGCCCCGCCAGCTCGAGCGCGCTCTCCTGGTGGGCCGGGGTGACGCGTCCATGCACGCGCGTGCTGATGTGCTGGACGTTCGCGAGCCGGAGCAGCAGCGGCCCCTCTACCTTCAGCTCCGCGCAGACATCCGACAGGGGACCCGTGACGGAGTCGACTGCGAAGGCGTGCTCGGCGAGGTCCTTCTCCGACGTCATCAGCGCGCTCGCGAGCCGTTCGTCCTCGGCGGCGTCGGAGCCGCGCGCGACCGAGCCGGCGAGGACGACCGAGCGCACGTCGTCTCCCGAACGCGCCACGAGCAGCTCCGGCGTCGCGCCGATCAGCCCCGCGCACGAGAACGTGAAGCACCCGGGGAACCTCGCCGACAGCCGCTCCAGCAGCGACGGGACATCGAAGGACTGCTCCGACCACACGAGCACGTCGCGCGCCAGGACGACCTTGTCGACCTCGCCGCGCTCGATCGTGTCCACCGCGCGGGCCACGGCGTCGAGCCACGCGACCTCGGAGATCGACGACCCCGCGTAGCGCACGCGGTCCGGCCGGGGCGCCGGGCGCTCGCGCAGGAACGCCTCCGGGTCGGCGTCGAGCGCCTCCACCCAGTCGCGGCCCCCCGTACGGCCCCATACGACCTGCGGGACGACGAGCACCGAGCCCGGCGAGTCGGCGTCGAAAGTGAAGCTCCCGAACGCGAACGCCCGCCGCCCGGGCGACGCGAAGACCCGTCGCAGCTCTTGCGCGGCGCGGCGGAACCGGTCGGGGCCGGTGCCCACGTCGATACGTGCGGCCTCTCCCGCGGCGACCATGCCCTCGTCCCCGTTGAGCCACACGATCGGCTCCTCGAGCCGCCGCGCGATCGAGAGCAGGCTCATCGCCGCGTCCCGGTGAGGAGCTGCACCGCCCCCAGCCCCATCTGGCGCGCGGCCGCGCCCGCGAACCCGGCCGCGGCGAGCCGCTCCAGCAAGGCCTCCGTCGGCGGGAGGTACGCGGTCGAGCGCGGCAGGTAGCCGTAGGCCCGCCGGTCCGACAACAGGCCCCCGATGAGCGGGACGACCCTGCGGAAGTAGAGGCGATGCCCGGCGCGCAGCAGGCGCGACCTCGGCTCGGACACCTCCAGCAGCGCGACGCGTCCGCCGCGACGCACGACGCGACCGAGCTCGTCGAACAGCGCGCCCACGTCGGTGACGTTCCTCAGCGCGAAGCCGCACGTGACCGCATCGACGCTCTCGTCGCGCAGCGGGAGTCGCAGCGCGTCGGCCTGGAGGAGCGGAGCGCGCGTCCGCGCCGCGCGCAACATCCCCATCGAGAAGTCGGCGCCCACGATGCGGTGCCCGCGCTCTTCGACCTCGCGGCAGAAGTCGCCGGTCCCGCACGCGACGTCGAGCACGAGGTCGTCCGGCCCCAGGGCGAGGGCCGCGATCGACTTGCGGCGCCACCCGGTGTCCATGCCGAACGTCATGACGCGGTTGACGAGGTCGTAGCGCGGCGCGATCGAGTCGAACATCGAGCGCACCGCCTCGACCTTCTCCCGTCCCACCGGCAACCGGTCGAGGCGCGCCATCACGAGCCCGCCGTCGACGTCTCGAGCCGCGCCTGGGCCTCCGCGAGGAGGAGCCGGCGGAAGTGGCTACCGACGAGCGTGCCGGTCGCGGGCAACATCTTGGCGAACGCCTCCGTCAGCTTCGCCGCGGCCTCGTCGTCCGATTCGGTCGTGCCGCGGATCGGGTCGCGCACGAACTGCACGAAGAGGTCCACCGCGCGTTGCGCTACCGGACGCATCGCGGCGTCGTGCTCGCGCGCGAGGGCGAGCAGCTCGCCGAGCGGGAGCCCCGCGTCGAGCAGCTGCAGCCCCGCCGTCACCGCGGCCGCGTCGTCCTCGGTGTAGGCCGGGCCGTCGTCGGTCTCGCGCGGGACGAGCAGCCCCTCGCGCTCGATCGCCTGGAGCAGCGCGGGCGAGACGCCGGTGCGCTCGGCGAGCTCCTCGAGCGACAGAAGCGCGTCGTCCTTGCCGGGGGCCGGTCGCTCGATGGCCGCGACGAGGGCCTCGTCGGCGGCGTCGAGGTCACCGGCCAGGAGCCGCCGGATCGACGCCAGCGTGAATCCCTTGTCCTTGAGGTCGCGGATACGCTGCAGCGTCGCGAGGTGGTCGTCGGAGTACCAGGCGACGCGGCCGGACCGCTCGGGCTGGGGCAGGAGCCCGCGGGCCTGGTAGAAGCGGACGGTGTCGACGCTGACGCCGGCACGTGAAGCGAGCTCGTCGACCCTGTATCTCATGAGCAACCACTCTACGAGTGATCGCTGGCAAATCGGGGACCGGAGCTAAAGCCCCTGCTCAGGCCCCTTTTTCTGCCCTGAGGGGCAGGACTTGGAGAACCTCCGGGACCAACTGCGGACCAAGTGCCGTCTCTCTCAGGAGGTCGATCCGTGACGCCAAGGCGTCCCCCATCCCAGGCATGACGTCTCCATAGACGTCCATCGTGGTCTGGAGGTTGCTGTGGCCAGCCATGGCCTGAATCTCTTTGGGGTGCGCCCCGGCTTGGATGGCGAGCGAGACCGCCGTGTGACGAGGTCGTGGATGCGGGGCCAAGGCCGGGCGATCTGAGCCCGCTCCAGGGAGGGGAGTCACACACGTCCCTGGAAGTTGCTGGGGTGGAGGAACCCGCCCCGTTCTGCCGGAACGCTAGGTCTTCCGGGCCTTCCCTACCAGGTGCTTGCGAAGGTCCTCCACGGAGGAACCGGGGCAGGGATATCTCGCCAATCCACCTCATCGACGCGTGAAGAGGTTTACGGCGTTCGCAGTGGAGAAGCGCCCACGGGCATGGCAGGGCTACGCACTGCCTCCAATTCCCGTGGCGATCGGCACCTCCAGCGGAGGGTCCATCTCGAAGTCGGATGATTCGTTGAGAAAGACAGACACGGCATCAGCCGTGTGGCCAAACGCCCACGCGAAGAGCTGAATCCCGTGAAGGGAAACCTCATACACCACTCCATGTTCGGGCACTTGACCGAATGTCGCTACCGATTCGGGTGGCCCGAAGCCCCATTGGCTCCCGATGAGGTCTTCCTGCTTCAACCTCGTCAGGGTGTGGAGCAGTACGTCGGTGGGGGATTCGGGAGGACTAAAGGCCATCGCTATTCCAAAGTCTGTCGAGGGCAGGAAGATGCGGCCACTTTCGATTCGCCCCGCGCTTGTACGGAGGTCAACGTCCGTCCCCTTCAGGAGGTCGTGGGCGGCCTTATAGAAGATGTAGTGGGCCCTCAACTCGTAGGTGGACATTCGGCCGATGGTTGCTGCCAGAGTGGCGCCCCGATCGTCCCGGGAGACGCCACTCCGAGATGACGCCATGACGCCTCCGAGATACTCGACCGCCACCGTGTCCTCGCAAAACGAACCGTCCGCGATGATGCGGGCGAGAACTCGTGGTGGGACGGCCCCCTCCGGATCAGTGTCCGGAGGAAGCTTCTGGCCAGCTTTCTCAACGATCCTTCCCACGTTCCTGAGTCGGTGCTCTGTCCACTCCGCCAGCTCGTTTCCCAGCATGTCGGGCGTGGGCCCGAGGACTCTCTGAACAAGCGGGGCGCCTATCTTGGCGGCTCCAGCGATGGCCGCAACTGCCGTAATGGCGGTTCCTGGCTCAACCACTTGACCTCCTACGTGACTCGAATCGCTCGGCGACGAGTTACGGCCTCGCTAGCTTGTCCAGAACTCTTTGCACGAAGGCCGTTAGCTCATGATCGTTTCCTGCGTCTGCGACGTCGATGCGTTTTACGAACTGGACCCCGCAGTCCGTTAGGACTTCATCCCTGCTCTTGTCGGTGAGGTACTTCCGTCGATGGGAACCACCGTCCACCTCGATAGCAGCACATCGGCCCCGGAAAATAATTAGGAAGTCCGGCTCCCATGTCCGATGCGGCACACGGGCGGCACAGTTCGGGACAATGGTGAAGGTGTCGTCCTGCGGTCGAGCCTCTTGCGCCAGCTTCAGGGCCTGGTACACGGCCAACTCCGCAGAGTCCCGGAAGGCCATGCCGTCCGCTCTGGGAAATTGCTTCGGTAGCGGGGCGATGGCGCCTTGGTTTCTGGGACCGGAAACCAGTTGCTCCTGAAGGCGGTCCCTCCACCCGACGGCCGCCGGGGTTGGGAACGCCTCTACGTCGGCGATCCCGAAGCCTGCTTGAAAACATGCCTTCTGAAATGCCTCCGAAATCTGGTTGCAGGTTTCCTCGTCAAAGCGACTTACGAGGTAGGGATGGACGATCAGACAGGCCCTCTTGTAGTTGCCGTAGGTGTCTTCAAATGCGTCCACAAACGTCAACACCTCGACGTCCAGGAGTAGAGCTGCAGCCTTGTGATGCCCCCGCGCTTGGAGGATTCCGGCGGCGGCACCCAACTCCGGGTCCCACGTGTCCTGGACCTCCTCCGCCCATTCCTGGTCGCAGGGACCTCGCCGCTCCTCCAGATGCGTCCCGGTGGGCAAGCTCGACTCTGGCATAGCGGTGCCTCCTTGCTAGGTGGGACCAGAGACCATCCGGATCACGCTAGCGGAGGGGTACGACAGGTTTCAGTTTGCGACCAGCGCCTACTGTGGGCTCTCGCTAGAGAGCCTTTCTGCGAGTCGGCGGTGGAACGCCGCTCCAAATTACCTGCAGTTGGTCGGCCGTCATCTCCTGGTGCGCTTCAGCAGCAGCTTCCACGTGCATCTTGGTCGTCTTCTTCACCCAGGCTTCTGCCTGCGCCTCGGTCGCATCCGTTGGGAAAGTCGCTCCGTACTCCTCGATGCAATCGTCCGCGAGAGTCTGGGCGGCCTCCCAGGTCTGGCGTGCCCGGGCCCTCATCTGGTCCATGTCGTCAAGCTGGTCCGCCCGCTCTCGCAGCAATCTCGCTTTGAAGGCGCCGCTCTGAACGAGCGATTCAATTGCCCGGAGAAAAGAGGCGATGAAGGCTGAAGCTTCCGGCGTGCCGGGGATCTCAGTCAGGTGCATGTCCGCCGTGTAGAGGCGCTGGCGAGCGTCAGAGGCCGCAATCTTCAACTGGTCACCCTGCTCCCAGTACGCCCGTGCCCTTGCCTTCCCCGATGCCCAGGCGTCCGGATACTGGGAGGCTAGGCGACGTTCCTGTGCCGGAGTAGTCGTGTCTGTTTGCGAGTAGGCCTCAGCAATCTCCCGGATGCTTGCCTCTCTGCGTTTGCGAGATAGGAAGCCCACTTGGTTCACCCCCCCTTGCTCATCAGCCTAGATAGGGAGCGGGGCAGCGACAAGGGGGATTAGTGGACGCAGCAGACGTCAAAGTCGAATGGGAGCCGCTCCACGCTCTCCCACAGCGCCTGGGACTCCTCCGAGAAACTCGGTTTGATGAACCGGCCTACAGTCACGGTCGCCGGTACATACGCGCCCGCAAGCTGGAGAGCGGATGCTGCCGCTTGCACGCTGGTTCCGCTCGTGAAGGTGTCGTCCACGAGGAGGATGCTGTCACCTTCCACGTTCTCGCAGACCTTGAAGTTGTCGTCCTTCGGATTGAGCCGCACTAGAGGAGTCGGACCTGCTTCGAGGACATGCCGGTGCCTCTGCTTGAGCCACTCCACTCGTGCAATGGCTCCCTCTAGAGGGCGAGGACCCGGCCGAGCATGCCTAGAGGGAACGGTCGCGATGTAGTCCCATTGGTGCTGGGCCGCTTTGGCGATGCAGTCCCCATGGTTGATGAGAAACCGGGCTAGAACGGCGGCAACCTTCCCGGACAGTTCATGCCGAGCCTTCTCCTGCGGATGGTCCTTGTACTTCCGCAACACGTAGTGAAGTTGGAGGAGGGGCCGGTATAGGGAAATAGGGATGACCAGTTCAACCGGTCGGGAAACCTTCGAGGTGGTCTGGCCGCAGCTCCAACATCGAGCCCATGTGCCGTTGGGAGCACCATGACACACGTCACACACGCCCGGTCCTACCGGAGGAACCACCGTGAGCGCAGACGCCAGCGAGTCGGACACTGCAAGGACGGTAGCCATGCAGACACTTCCCTACGTTAGGGATAACTGCTCAGGTGGTCTCACCATGGTGAGCAGTACGTCCAAGATGTCATCCACGGACTGGATGACGGTTGTTCCCGGCTTCTCTGCGTAGTCCCTCGCCCACTTCTCCTGCATCACCAGCGACTCAACTAGGAACAGACGCTTACCGTGCTCCAGAGCGCGGCGCGCTTGGTTCTTAGCCCCACTAGTGCTACTTGCCTCGATCACCACCGTCCCTATCGCCATCCCGCTCGTAACCACATTCCGCATGGGGAATGAGGCGGGCATCGGCGGATGGTCTGGCCAGAACTGTGAGACGAGGGCTCCGCCCTCCTCCAGGATTCGGGCGGCCAGAGGTCTGTTGGCCGTCGGATAGATGGGTTTCAAGATGCCGGTCCCCATCACTGCTACGGTCCGGCCTCCCGCATCGAGCGCGGCGGTGTGGGCCGCCGCATCAATGCCATGTGCGAGGCCTGACAGAACGGTGACACCTTGACGCGCTAATTCCGTGGCGAGGTGTGTGGCTTGTTCAAGCCCCTCGGGCGACGCCGCGCGCGTCCCAACGATGGCGACCGCTCTATTGTCTGACTCGACGAGCTGGCCACGAATAAAGAGAAACGGCGGGCGGTTGAACACCATTCGCAGGTTTGCCGGGTAGTCCTCATCCAGGACGGTGACGAGGTGGACGCCCTCGTCAGTTACCTCCCGGATGAGCACTTCATAGCGGTCCAGGTCCTCCTCGGACACGGCGGACCCCAGAGCCTCCGCCTGTTCCCGAGACATGAACTCGAATGACTCGAAGCCGGACCAGTCGCCCCTGATGATGGCTAGAGCACTGCCCACTTCCTCGATTAGAGAGGCGACGTGCGGCCACTCAGCCTCACTCCGGCTGACGAGCGCAAGGACGGCGGCCTGATCGTGGAGGTCAGACATCGCCACGTCCCGGCGACGGCGAGAGAGGAGGTACCAATTCCCCAAACAGGTACATGCAGCACCCTTCCCCGATAGCCCCTGGTCGGCCCGACCGGGCGCGCCGGATGACTCCATCGGACGATACAGGCCTACTTGGGCTCCTAAGGAGTCCGCCGATATTTCGTGCCGCTCTCGGGTCCCGCACACTCCATCACCTCCCGAATGACAATATCGAACGTATGTTCGAGAGTCCATACCTGGCCCTCGCCAAGTGGGGGTGGCCATGGGTGCCTTCACCGCCGCATAGGTGCTGGTCATCCATGGGATACCTCCTTTACGTGGACAGGGCACAAGGGCCGGTCTCCGACCCACGCGAACGAGTGCCATCCCCCTATGTGGTCCGGGCGGCTACTACAACCCGACCCTCTCGGGTTCGGAGTCCGCCCCGGACGAGGAGACGACCTGGCCGTGGAAGTGGGCAGCGATTGCCGGAGCAGTCGGAATGGTCGCCATCTGGGAGGGCAAGAGCGAACGAAAGGAGCGGGCGGCAGCGGCCAATGGTGCGTCCACCCAACGACCCCACCCCGTGGCCAAACCTCAGACTCGACCGACCACGCCTGGTCCCTCCTCGGGAATCCGGGCGCGCAAACAATGCTCCTGCGGCGGCGTCATGGTCGTGCGGATTAGGAGGAGAGACGGGCAGAGGTTCCTCGGTTGCTCGCAGTACCCGAAGTGTCGCCACACGACGGGCTACAGCCCTAGCCTTCGCTTTTTTGTCACACCCCTTCGCTAGCGTGTTCGTCACGGGCCGTAGAAGGCGGCCTGCCAGCAGAAAGGGGCTCGCATGAGCACGGTCATCGGGGAGCGCATCACGCAGATAAAGGAAGCGAACAAGTTGGAGGAAGCCAACAACCTGGTGGCGGCGGGTTGGCACCTGTTCGCAGCGTTGCCGATGCGGGGGCCCTCTACCCGGAACCAGCCCGGCGTCAGCTACGTGAAGTACGTCTTGGTCCGGCGCACTGAGGCGATCTGACCGAGACTAACTACAGACCAAGTAAGGGGTGGTAATCGAGGGAAAATTGATGGCACCCGGCGGCAAGAGAAACGGCCGCCCACCAGGGGTGATGTGAAAGACCCCCAGGTCAGGGACCTGAGGGTCCAACACTCTACGAGTGATTGCTGAGAAGTCGGGCCAGCGGAAAGACCCCCGCCCCGCAGGGCCGCGCTCGCGCCTAACATCTTCTCGATGAAGCGCGCACGGGCCGAGGCCCGGACGGAGTGGCTCCAGGCGCACGTCGCTGAGGCGACGCGGCTCGCGACGTTGCTGACGGCCGACCCCCAGCGCGCGCCCGAGGTCGCGGAGGACGCGTTCACCGCCGCCCTCCAGAGCGCGCTCTCCCGGCGCAACGTCGCCGACGCGCTCCTCGCCGAGCTCGTCCGACGCTCCCGCAGCACCAGCCGGATACACGACGACGACCCCGAGCAGATCAAGGCCCTCCGAGCGCTCGCCCGCCGGCAGCGCGCCGCGCTCGTCCTGCGTCACCATGCCGAGCTGCCGGACGAGCGCGCCGCGGTCTTCCTCGGCTGCTCGCCGAAGGCGGTCGCCGGCCTCGCGGCCAAGGGGATCGCCGCGCTGCCCCCGGCCGCGCGGACGGACGTGCGCGAGTGGTTGGACTCGACGCCGTCGCCGCGTCCCGCGACCGGCGTCGTACGCGTGCTGCGC
>JALZEG010000069.1 GCA_030862185.1 Actinomycetota bacterium | reverse complement strand
CGACGAGCAGCAGGCGCGGCTGGCTCATGAGGGCGCGTCCGGCCACGAGCATCTGCTGCTCGCCGCCGGACATCGTCCCGGCGAGCTGCCCGGCGCGCTCCCGGAGCCTGGGGAAGAGCTCGAAGACACGCTCGATGCGCTCGCCGAGGCGAGCCCTTTCCTTGCGGCGCGACCAGTGGCCGAGCCGCAGGTTCTCGAGGACCGTCAGCTCCGCGAACAGCTCGCGGCCCTCGGGGACGTGGGCGACGCCCATCCGGACGACCTTCTGGGCCGAGAGCCGCGCGACGTCGACGCCGCCGACGCGGATAGAGCCGCGCGCGGGGGAGAGGAGGCCCGAGATCGCCCGGAGCGTCGTCGTCTTTCCCGCGCCGTTGGCGCCGAGCAGCGCGACCATCTCGCCCTCGCCGACGGACAGGCTCAACTCGCGCAGGGCCTGGACCGGCCCGTAGTAGACGTCGATGCCGCGCACGTCGAGCACCTAGACCGTCACCTCCTCCTGCGGTGCCTCCGCGACGGCGTCGGCGGCCTTCCCGAGGTAGGCGGCGATCACGTGCTCGTCCCTCTGGATCTCCGCGGGCGCGCCCTCGGCGATCATGCGGCCCTGGTTAAGCACGTAGACGTAGTCGGACACGCCGGTGACCATGCGGATGTCGTGCTCGATGAGCAGCACGGACACGCCCAGCGAGCGCACGGTGCGGACCACGTCCGACAGCCGGTCGGTTTCCGCCTCGTTCAGCCCCGACGCGGGCTCGTCGAGCATCAGCAGGCGCGCTCCGGTCACGAGCGCGCGCCCGAGCTCGACCATCCGCAGCGTCCCGAACGGGAGGTTGCGCGCGCCCTCGTCCGCGACGTCCTCCAGGGACAGCAGGCGCAGGATCTCCGAGACGCGCTCGCGCGCCGCCGTCTCGGCCGTCAACGTCTTCCTCGCCACCGCCATGTTCGAGAAGATTCCCGAGTCGTTGTGCAGGTGGGTCGCGACCAGCAGGTTGTCGAAGACCGACAGCTCGTTGAAGAGCTGGATCACCTGGAACGTGCGCGCGACGCCGAGACGCGCACGCAGGTGCGGGGCGATGTCGGTCGCGTCGTGCCCGTGCAGCTCGATGCGGCCCTCCGCCGGCTCGTTGAGGCCGAGGATCGAGTTGAAGAACGTGGTCTTGCCCGCGCCGTTCGGCCCGATGAGGCCGACGATCTCACCCTCGTGCACGCGCAGCGACGCCTCGGAAACCGCTGTGAGCCCGCCGAACCTGACGGTGATTCCGTCGGCCGCGAGGAAGGTGCGGCGCTGCTCGCGCTCGGCGGGGACGTCCTCCGGGGTGGCCGCGAACCCGGTGAGGCGCAGCGGCGCCTCCCCGGCCGCGGGCTCGGCGGGGTCCTCGGGCGGTGCGGAGTGCCCGTTCGACGACGCGTCCGGGAGCGCCTTCGCGCGGGCGAACCAGTCGTCGGCCGCGGGGGCCTTGCGCCACATGCCCGCGCCGCGCTTGCGCGCCGCGGACGCCACGGGTTCGACGAGGGGGCGCAGGAGTCCCGCTACGGGCGCCAGCAGCCGCCCGGCGCGCGACGTGCCGGCGCGCAGGTTGCGCGCCATCGCGGCGAGCCCGCCCGGCTGGACGAGCAGCACGACGGCGAGGAGGGCCGCGGAGACGACCTCGAGCCATCCCGCGAGCGCGGGGACGCGGAAGAAGAGCTCGTTCAGCGCGGCGAAGACGCAGCCGGCCGCGACCGCGCCGCCGAGGCTCGTCAACCCGCCGACGACCGCTATCGCGAGGTACTGCAGCGACACCGTGAACAGGAACTGCGAGGGCACGACCGTGCGCTGCTCGAGCATGAGGAGGCTTCCGCCGAGACCGGCGAGGACACCCGACACGGCGAACGCGACGAGCTTGTAGCGGATGACGTCGATGCCGAGTGACGCGGCCGCCATCTCCGAGCCGCGCACCGCGAAGAAGGCGCGGCCCGCGCGCGTGTCGCGCAGGTTGGCCAGCACGACGGTCACCAGCACGACCACCGCGAGCATGACGAAGTACAGGGTTCGCCGGCTCGTGAAGTCGAACGACGGGAAGCCTCCGGCCACGCCGTAGCGCTGGTCCGGCATCGTCGAGCTCCCGGTCCCGGCGCCGAGCCACGGCGAGGGGAACAGGAACTGGTCGGCCATCCAGGCGAAGATCAGTGTCGCGACGGCGAGGTAGAGCCCGCGGACGCGCAGCGCCATGACGCCGAGCGCGGTGGCGGCGAGGCCAGCGGCGAGCGCTCCCACTACCACGTTCACGGGGAAGCCGAGCCCCCAGGCGCGCGACACCATCGCCGTGACGAGCGCGCCGACGCCGACGAAGCTCGCCTGCGCGAGGGAGATCTGGCCGACCCATCCGATGAGGACGACGAGCGAGATCGCGATCAGCGCGAGCTCCATCGCGAGCAGCGACGTCCCGAGCGCGGAGAACGGCGCGAGGAACGGCCACGCGAGCAGCAGCCCGAGGGCGACCAGGTGCCACTTGCCGGGCTTGGTCGCGCGGAAGCCGCCCTGGCCCGCGTTGAGGCCGGACTCGCTGGCCTCCGCACCCGACAGCCGGCGCCCGCGGATCGCCATCACGACGAGCGCCAGCACGGTCAGCACGAGCTGCGTCGCGCCCGAGTAGCGCAGGACGCCGCCGATCACGGGCAGCTTCGCGAGGGCCGGGACCATGCCGAAGAGCAGCCCCGCCACGCCCGCGCCGGCGACGGCGCCGAGGAGGCTCTCGAGGCCCCCGATGAGGGCCGCGACGAACGCGGGCAGCACCTGCAGCGACAGGCTGTAGGGATCGAGGCTCGTCACCGCGGCGAGCAGTATCCCGGCGAGCGCGGCGAGCCCGCCGCCGAGGGCCCATGCGGCCGCGGCCGCGATGTCGGGATCGACACCCATGAGGGCCGCGGCGCGGCGGTTCTGAGCCGCCCCGCGCATCGCGAGCCCGACCTCGGTGAACTTGAAGAACGCGAACGCCGCCAGCGAGACGACCATGCCCACGGCGAACAGCCCGAGGTCGCCGTAGCGCACGGCGGCGCCGACGACGACGACCTCGCCCTCGGGGAAGACCAGGGGTGCGACGGTCGGCGAGGTCCCCCAGACCTTGGCCGCGATCGCGATGAGGAGCCCCGTCACCGCGACGGTCCCGACCGTCTGCGCGGTCGGTCCCTGCGACCGCAGCCGGCGGACGAAGACGCGCTCGACCGCGACGCCGAGCAGCGCGCCGGCGGCGACCGCGGCCGGGAGGCCGATCCACGCGGGCGTCCCGGCCTGGTGGAGCGAGTAGTACACGTACGCGGGGAACATCGCCATCGCGCCGTGGGCCAGGTTGAGGACGCGCGAGGCGCGATAGATCACCGAGATGCCCAGCGCGAACATCGCGAACGCGCCGATCAGGGGGATCGACAGGAACAGGTAGACGAGCATCAGGGATTCACGTCGCGAACGATGGGCCCCGCTCTCCAGCCGCCGAACGTGCCCTTGTACTGGATCGTGAACGCCTGCATCGTCGTGTTCGCGAAGCGGCTCGCCGGCGTGAACGGGAGCCGGTCCTGCAGCGTCAACCCCGTCTTGAGCGAGATGTGGTCGAGCGCCGTTTTGAGCCGGTCCCTCGTCAGGTCGGGCCCGACCATCTTCAGGGCGTCGACGAGCAGCATCATGCCGATGTAGCCGCCCTGCGTGAACGCGTTGTACTCGTCGGCGTCCGGCTTCGTGCGCTTCAGGTCCTCGACGTACTGCTTGACCTTCGGGTCGTTCGCGTAGCCCTCGATCGGCGGCTTGAACCCCGTCCACACGCGCATCTGGTCGCACTTCGACTTGCAGTTCTCCGCGAACTCGCGCGTGAACAGCGGCTGGGCCGCGCCGTAGCCGTACTTCACGTCGGACGGCTTCTTCGCGTTCGGGTCGTTCATCCACGCGAGGCCGGTGCCGGGCTCGACGAATAGCGCGACGAAGTCGCCTTCCTCGAAGGTCGCGACGTCGCTCGAGTAGCTGGTGCGGCCGGCGATGATCCCGCAGAACTGCTCCTGGCAGGTGTACTGGGAGTTGTAGCCGGGCACCGGCTTGCCGGTGAGCCGCTTGACCTCCGCGTTGAAAGCCTCCGCGGCCTCCACGCCGAAGCGGTAGTTCTTGTCGAAGACGATGCTGAAGTCGCGCGCGCCGCGCTTGTAGGCCTCCTGCACCATGATCCGGGCCGACGAGACCGTCGCGGCCGCGACCGGCCACACCCACGGCTGCGCGCCTCCGTCGGACCTCACGTACTGGTTCTGCAGCATGCCGTCGGTGCCGACGACAGGGATGCGCCCGCGGTCGACGTCGCCCGAGTCGATCACGACGCGCAGGCCCTCGGAAGAGGGACCGACCGGGATCGCGAAGATGCGCTGCTGGATGAAGTTGCGGAGATATTGCGCGCCCTTCTGCGCGTCCCACCCGTCGTCGACGTACTGGATGACGAGCTTGCGGCCGCAGATCCCGCCGGCCGCGTTGACCTTCGCGACGATCGCGTCCATGCCGTAGCGGACCTCGCCGAGGAACGCCGCGCCGGGTCCGGACTCCGCGACCGTCGTCGCCATCTCGATCTCGCTGCCGGTGACGCCCTGGTCGGTGGAGCCGCCGTTCTTGCCGGGCGCGCACTCGAGCCCCGCGCGGCCCGGAGGCAAGACCGCGCCTCCCGCGCCTCCGCCGGAGGTCGCCGCGGCGCCCGCGGCCCCCCCGCCGCCGGCGGAGCCCTTCGCGCCGTCCTTTCCGGAGGTGGTGCCGGTGCCGCCGGTCGTCCCGGTGATCGCCGAGCCCGTCGTGTCGTCCAGCGCGATCGGCGTGCCGTCCGCGCTCGTCCCCTGGAAGCTCGGGACCACCTGGACCGCGGAGACCGCGCCGACGAGCGCGCCTGCAACGAACGCGGCGGTCAGCTTCCAGCCCGCGAGTGCTGCGATGCCGTTTCGGGCCGCACCCTGCCCCGCCTGGTTGCTCACGACGACTTTCCTTTCAACACCTCGAGCAGCAGACGTCGCTTGAAGACGACGCCCGCCGCGCACCCGAACAGGATCCAGATAGCCGCGACCATCACGCCCTCGACGGGTCCGCGGGCGAAGAACGCGAGCACGCCGGGCACCTCTTCCACCGGCATGGCGACGGGCGCCGCAACGTCCGACGCCGGCGCGGCGGTCGTGACGTCGTTCGCCGGCGCGCCCACGGCGACGTTCGTCGACGCGACGCCCGTCGATCCCGTCGACGGCGCCGCAGGCACCGCCGGACCTTGCGGCTGCGGCTCGCGCGTCACGGGGGCCGGCGGAGTCGGGTCGTACTCGGCCTTCGGCGCGATCGTGTAGATGGAGTTCGTCTGGAGCGCGGCCAGCTGCACGAGCAGGCGCGACCGCTCGACGGAGTCGTTGAACACCGTCAGCTGCAGCGCGGGAACGGCGCGGCTCCCGCCCTCGGACGTGAAGCTCGTGCCCTGCCCGTTGACGGTGCGGCCGTTGAAGTACTGCCCGTCGGTCTGCTGGACGCCCGCGAACGCGCCCTTGGGAGTCCGGACGACGTCCGGGATGAAGAAGTCGACGCGCATCTTCGTCCCGAGCGCGTCGTTGATCTGCTTCTGGAGCGCGGCGCACTGGTCTTGCTCCGCGCTGGTCGTGCACTCGGCGACGCGCTGGACGATCCCGCCTTCGGCATCGCGCACGACGACGCCGGACAGCGTGCGCTCCCACGCGGCCTTCGCGGTCCGCGGGCGGCCGTGCGCGCTCGTCTTCGCCGTCGCCACGACCTCGCCGATGGAGACCGACCCGCCGGCGGGCGGCGCGAGGTCGATGCCCGACGCGGTCGCGACCGTCGTGGTGACGACGCCGAGCTTCTCGTCCCGGTGGGCCTCGGACGTGAAGCTCGAGCGCCCGATCTCGAAGCCGGGGCCGGAGACCGCTCCGGAACGGGCGCGGGCGGCGACGGTCGACTTGGCGAGGTCGCAGAGCACGACGGCCTCGCCGTTCGGTCCCTCGCCGGCCGACTCGACGGGTGTGCCGCTCCCGTCGAGGCAGGACGCGGGCGTCCACGGCCATTCCGCGTCG
This sequence comes from Actinomycetota bacterium, assembly GCA_030862185.1. Taxonomy (GTDB): domain Bacteria; phylum Actinomycetota; class CADDZG01; order CADDZG01; family WHSQ01; genus JALZEG01. The sequence continues at coordinate 5,693 of JALZEG010000069.1, read as the reverse complement.
GTCCCGTCCTGCAGCTCCGCCTCGGTGCTGCTGTCGGGGAGCATGGCCTGCGCGGCCGCGGCGGCGCCGACCGTCCGCAGGTCCACCGATGGAACCCGGGCCGCGGTGAACCCGCGATCGCCGCTGCGCAGCTCCGACAACGTGACGATCTGCCCCGCGAAGTTCAGCGCGCCGCGGTATCCGCCGACCAGGACGGCGCGCGCTCCGAAGCCGTTCGCACCGCCGGAGAAGTTCGTGACGGTGTCGTCGGTCTCCTCGATGTCGCTGGTGAGCGCGTCGTAGTCGGGGGGCCGGAGGTCGTCCGCCTGCGGCGTCTCGTCGCGCAGCACGGTCCAGTGGAAGTAGCCGGGGTTGTCCGGGTCCAGCGACGGCACGAACAGCCGGTTGCTGCCGGGATCCGTCGGGATGAAGCCGCTGACGTTGAACTCGATCTCGAGACCCTGCGGGACGGGCGTGGCGCGTCCGTCGGTCGCGAGGAGCCACCCCTTCAGGTCGCCGCCTGTCGTCGGGCTGCCCATGTAGAACTTGCCGGTCCCCGGGTTGATGCCGCCCCAGTAGTTGCGCGCGTTGGGCGCGGTCACGAAGCCGACCCACGCGGACAGCCGGCCGTCGAAGACCCAGGCGCCGGGCGTCGTTCGGGCGAGGCTCTGCAGGAAGAACCGGTCCGTCACCGGGTCGAAGGCGGCGATGCCGCGGTTCGAGCCGGAGAAGTAGGCGCCGGATATCGGGAAGAACTCCCGCGGGAAGGCCAGCGCATCGGGCTGCGTTGCGTTCGGATCCACCGTCACCCGCACGAGTCCCGCCTGGCCCGGGAAGGCGTCGCCCGCTCCGGTTCCGCCGGTGACGCAGGCGACGTGGAGCGCCGGACGCGACCCGCTGCGCGCGACGAGCGCTCCGGTCCCGAGGGTGTAGAGCGCCTGCTGGCATTCGGGCAGCGGGGTCGTCCACACCAGGGCGCCGGTGGCTGCGTCGAGCGCGACGATCGAGGTGACGGGCCCGGCGGCCTTCTGTCCGAAGCCTCCGTTCGCCACGAAGTTCGAGTGCGACATCTCGCCGACGACGTAGATCCGGTCGTCGACGCGTGAGTACGACATCCCCATCGGGAAGAAGCCCGGCACGGTCTGGGTGAGGCTCCACACCGTCTCCGTCTCGAACTTCTTCGTGTCGACGAGGAGGATCGTGTTCTCTCCCGCCTGGTTGGGACGCAGGAAGAACAGACGGTGGCGCTTCGAGTCGACGGCGGTCGTGTAGGGGGAGGCCCCCGGGATCTCGCCCGGGTTGCCGATCCTCCCGGACCGGACGAAGGACGGGATCGGCGTGCGGAGGTCGTACTCGACGAGCCACGTAGCGAGCCCGTCGGAGTCGTTCATGTAGACGTAGTAGAGCCTGTCGCGAGCGGTGTCGGCCTGGATGACCTGTCCTTGCTGGACGGTCTCCTCGGGCGGCTGCCGCAGGCGGCCGAGGACGACGAGCCCGCCGCCGTTGCCGGGCCTCGCCGCCTCGACGGGGGCCGCCAGCGCGCCGAGAGCGAGCGCGGCAAGCGCGGCCGCGCGGGCCCGCCTGCCCCAACTCCTTCGTCTCGCCGTCACGCCTTCAGCCGCCCCTTCCTGGGTCGCTAGGATGCTTCGTGCGGGCGGGCGTCGGGGGAGGCCCTGCAAGAGTCCAGCCCCGACGTCGCCCCACCGATCGGTGTTAGGGAGTTGCCCCGCCGAGCACGGCGGTGCCGGCCACCAGGGCGTCCAGCGGACCGCCCGACGGGCACACGTTGTTCGCCGTCAGGACCGGGACGAACGCGGCGAGCGCGGCGCCGGCCGCGACCGAGTCGCTCGAGCCGTCGCTGAAGTTGATGACTCCACCCGTCACGACCACGGCAGCCGTGAGGCCGCCACGCGTCCACTCGAACGTGATGGTCGCGCTCGCGGTCACGTTGGCCCCGCCCTTGAGGCCCGACAGGCCGGTGATCGTGGCCTCGCCGCTCGCGGCGCCGGCAACGGGGGGCTCGTTCGCGACGCAGCCCTCCTCGTAGTCGAACCGGGCGCTGAAGTTGCCGGTGACGTTCGGCGCGGTCACGAGCACGTACGCCTGGCCGCCGGTGGAGCCGGCGACGCCGCCGACGCCGGCGCTCGGGATGCCCGCGACGCTCGCGGTGCCGTTGCACGTGCCCTGGCCCGACAGCGTCGGAAAGGCCTGGAGGTGCGCGGTGCAGGAGAACGCGACGGCGCCTGCGCCCGCCGCGGAGGCGGGGGATCCCGTCAGGGGGACGATGGCTACGGCCGCGGCCGCGATTGCGATCAGCTTCTTCTTCAAATCGATCTCCTAGTCTCGAAAAACGTTTGCCCGCTTACGCCGGGGGTCCGGCGTTTGGTGCCGTGCCATCCGGGAACGGATGGCCTGCCCGCTACTAGGTCGCCTTCAGCGATCCCCCCTTTCCGCCTCGTCGTCGTGGCGCCGCCGCCACGACCTCCGGTTAAGCCGCTGCCGAGACCGTTCCTTCACCCGTATGGGTGACGGTTCACCCGTTGCGGTCGCAAAACTCACCCGACGATCCAGACGTATCGGGGCGTTGCGGACGACGTTGTCCTCGGCGGCGTTGCCGGGGATACGCACGAGGCGTCCCGCGCCTTACGCGCGCTACGGCTTTTTCACGCGAGGCCCTCGCGCAGCGCGATCGCGGCGGCTTCGACGCGGTCGCGTGCTCCGAGCTTTCGCATGAGGTTCCTCAGGTGCGTCTTGACCGTGTTCTCGCCGATGCCCAGCCGGTCGCCGATCTCGTGGTTCGTGAGCCCGCGCGGCAGGAGCTCGAGGACGCGCATCTCCTGGAGCGTCAGGTCGAACGGCCCCTTGGCCCGGCGGCCCCGCGTGGCGAGCGCGACCAGCTTCCCGGCGACCTTCGGGTCCGCGTACGTCGCGCCTTCCGCGACCGTGCGCACCGCCTGACGGATGACCTCCGGCTCGGACTCCTTGAGGACGAAGCCGCGCGCTCCCGCGGCGAACGCGTTCATCATCACGCCGTCGTTCGGGAAGCTGGTGAGCATCACCACGCGCGTCGACGGCACGCGCGCCGCCAGGTCCGCGCAGACCTCGACGCCCGTCGCGCCGGGCAGACGGACGTCGAGGACGACCACGTCGGGATGCAGCCGCGCGGCCTCCGCGACGGCCTCGGTCGCCGTCCCCGCCTGACCGCAGACGACGAAGCCGGGGTCGTCCCCGAGGATCGCGATCAGGCCCTCGCGCACGACCGGGTGGTCGTCGACGACGAGGATGCGGATCACCGGCGGTCCTTCGGGATCTCGGCCTCCACGACGACGCCGCGGGGGCGCGCGTTGCGGATCTGGAACGAGCCGCCGACGTCGGTGATCGCGCGCCGCATGCTGCTCGTGCCGACGCGTCCGCGATCGGGGATCGTCTCGGTGAGGCCCGTCCCGTCGTCGGTGACGGTGAGCCGGACGCGACGCTTCTCGAACGCGAGCGCGACGCGCACCACGCTGCAGCGCGAATGGCGCCACGCGTTCGCCAGCGACTCGTGCACGACGCGGTAGAGCGCGCGCTCGGCCCGTGCGGGAAGCCGTACGGGACGTCCCGAGACGTCGACGATCACGTCGAGCTCGCTGTCGGACTGGAACGACACCGCCAGCGCGCGCACGGCCGCGACCAGGCCGTGTCTCGCTGCGGGGAAGAACGCGAGCGCGTCGATCGCGTGGTCGATGTCCCACTTCCCCTGATCGGCGAGCTCCGCGAGCCTGCGGAAGCGCTCGGCCGCCGGCGATCCCACCGGAAGCTTCTCGGCTTCCCTGCGCGCGAGGAGCTGTATCGCCACGAAGAGCTGCCCCGCCGTGTCGTGGAGGTCGGCCGCGATCCGGTCGCGCTCGTGTGCGAGGGCCGTGCCGCGCGCCGCTTCCTCCACCTCCGCGCGCAGCGCCAGCCGGTTCGCGACCTCGGCGACCCCGGCCGCCAGCAGCTCGAGGAAGGGGAGCTCCGCGGCGTCGTGCGGAACCGACATGCCGCGGACGCGCATGGATCCGACCTGCTTGCGGCCCACCCGCATCGCCACGGCGAGCCTGCCGTCGGACAGCGTCGCGACGGCGCGGGAGTCGCGCAGCATCGCGCGCTCCTGTGGAAGGAGGTCGCCGCCGCCCAGCCGCCGCACGAGCGCGCGGCTCTTCCACGCGAGGCCCTCGACCTCGAAGCCCTTGCCGCCCAGCAGCCGGTTGAGGCGCTCGACGAAGGCCTTGCTCCCGCCGCGCTCCGTGAGCGCGTCGCCCAGGTCGTGGAGGACGTCGAGCCGTTCCATGCGGCGCTGCACGGTGGCGAGGGCCGCGGCCTGACGGCGGAACGACAGCGCGTTGTCGAGCGCGCCGGCGGCGTATCCCGCGAGGGTCTCGAGGTCGTCGACGACGACGGGCGAGGACGCGGCGTCGCCACCCGCGAGCGCGGCTACGGCGAGGACTCGGCCCCCGCGCTGCAGCGGGACGAGCAACACTCCGCCCGGGCCGGATTGCAGCACGAGCGCCGCGTCGCGCGAATCGTCGGCCCTCACAGGACGCCGGGACAGCAGGGCGCGGCTCAACGCGGGGGAGCCGGGGGCCGGCCGGCCGGCGAAGCCTTCGACCGCCGGCGACGGTCCCGCGGCCGTCGCGACCGCGGCAGCCGCTCCCGTGACCCGGCCGTCCTCGACCAGCCAGAGGCCGCACGCGGCGGCCTCGGCGGCGTCCAGCAATGCTCGTGCGGCCGTCAGCGCGGCCTCGTCGAAGCCGAGCGACGCGTGCAGCGCGGAGACCTCGGCCGCGGCGATCGTGCGGGGGGGCCGTAGCGCGGCCGTCCCGGGCTGGTCGACAAGGCCGAGTGTCATCGCGCGGGAATACGGGCCAAGGAGGCGTTTCCTTACGCGCGCTCGGACACCGGTTCGAGCAGGTCGAGCACCTTTGCCTTTCGCGATCCGTTCTGGTAGAAAACGGTCCGGTTCGGGCCCGAGAGCCTCGGGGTGGGGCGTGGCCCGCGGAATCCTTCAGGCGGCGGCGAATGAATCCGGGCATGACGGAGTTGACGGACGCCGCGCTCGTACAGAGCGCGCTCCGCGAAGACGGCGAGGCCTTCGGGCACCTGTACCGGCGCTTCTATCCGCGCCTGGTGCGGCTCATCGTCCGCAAGACGGGCGACCGCGCGCTCGCCGAGGACGTCGCGCAGGAGGCCCTGCTGCGCGCCCTCGACAAGCTCGACACGTTCGACAACTCACGTCCGCTGTGGCCGTGGCTCAAGGTGATCGCCACGAACCTCGCCGTCGACGCGGGACGCAAGCGGAGCCGCGAGGTCGAGTGGGAGCCGGAGGACGCGGCTTCCCTTCCCGCGAAGGAGCTTCCGTCGTGCGAGGACGGCATGGTCCTCGCCGAGGTGCTCGCGAACCTCCCCGACCGGCAGCGCGTCGCCGTGTCGCTCCGCTACCTCCAGGACTGGGAGTCCTCCGAAGCCGCCTCGTTCCTCGGCCTGTCCATCCCCGCGTTCGAGCAGCTCCTCTTCCGGGCGCGCAAGCGGCTGCGCCTCGAGTACAGCCGCATCGCGCAGGGGGCGCTGGGGGTATTCGGTGCACCCGGCCGGTGGCTGCGCGAGGAGGCGGTACGGCTCGCGGCGCGCCTCCCGGGCGCGCGCCGGGCCGCCGACGCGGCGTCGCAGCTCGGAACCGTCACGTGGGCTCAGGC
>JALZEG010000054.1 GCA_030862185.1 Actinomycetota bacterium | reverse complement strand
CATCCCCGCGAGCCGCTCGGCGAGGCGCACGGCGAGATCCCACGAGACGTCGGCCTCGACGAGCCCCGCGGTCCCACTGCCACCGGGATCTTCTCCGCCGTGCCCGGGGTCGAGCACCACGAGCGCGCCGTGGAGATAGGGGCTTCCCGCGCGGCGCAGCTCCTCGCGCAGCTGCGCCGTCGTTCCCGGCCGGTCGACGCGCAGCCCCGCCAGCGCGGTCTGCGAGCGCGGCCCCCAGATGCCGTCCTCCGCGACGCCGTACTCCTTCTGGAAGGCCTTGACGCCGCGCGCGGTGTCCGCGCCGAAGATCCCGTCCTCCCTGCCGGAGTCGAACCCGAGCGCGTTCAGCCCCTTCTGCAGGAGCGCGACGTCGTCGCCGCGGAACGCGGGGTGCTTGAGGTAGAGGCTGCGATCGCCGAGGCGCCACGACGCCTCGACCAGCTCGGTCCAGGTGTTCGGGCCGACGATCCCGTCGACGAGGATCCCGCGCCGCTGCTGGAAGGTCCGGACGGCGTGCCGGGTCGAGTCGCCGAACGTCCCCGTCTCGTCGTCGACCTTCAGGCCGAGCGCGCGCAGGCGCGCCTGGACGTCGGCCACCTGCTGGGACCGGTCGCCCTGCCGGATGAGGCCCTTCACGGCGCACCCCTTCTCACTGCCGCATCGTAAAGGCGCGCGACGAGGGGGTACGGGTTGACCCAGGTCCCGTCGGGCTCCTGGATCCCGAGGTGCAGGTGGTACGTGAACTCGTCGCGGTGGCCGGGCGTGATGCCGTAGCCGGTGTTGCCGACCTCGCCGAGGAGCTGCCCGGCCGTCACCGGGCTCCCGATCGCGAGGCCGGGCGCGAACCGGCTGAGGTGTGCGTAGAACCAGTAGCGGCCGTCGGTCCCGCGGACGCCGACGCGCCAGCCGCTGTAGAACGTCCAGCCGAGCTGCTCGACGCGGCCCCCGAGCACTGCGACGACCGGGGTTCCCGGCTCCGCGAAGACGTCGTTGCCCTCGTGGAGGCCGATCAGCTCCCACCCGTCCGCGGTCCGGCGCATCCGCGGGGCGTGCCAGTCGTCGCGGAAGTTGATCACCGAGTACCAGCCGGAGCGGACGACCGGGAACACCATGCGCGGCGCGGGTCGTGCCGTCCCCGACCCGTTCGCGGGGAGGAGGACGAGCAGCGCGACCAAGGCGCGCAGGATCCAGGAGCGCACGCCTACGAGACTGCCGGATCCGCGGGTCGGTTCGCTACCAGAAACGCTCGGTGATCGGCACGTCCTCGAGGTACCGCTCGGCGTCGATCGCGGCCATGCAGCCCATGCCCGCGGCGGTGACCGCCTGCCGGTACCTGAAGTCGACGACGTCGCCGGCGGCGAAGACGCCCTCGACCGAGGTGGCGGTGCCGTCGTGCGCCACGATGTACCCGCCCGAGAGGTCGAGCTGGCCCTCGAACAGCGACGTGTTCGGCGTGTGGCCGATCGCCACGAAGACTCCGGCCGCCGGGATCTCCGTCTCGGCCCCCGTCTTCAGGTTCTGGAGCGTCGCGCCGGCGACCTTGCCGTTGCCGTTGATCTGCTTCACGACGGTGTCGAAGACGAACTCGATCTTGGGGTTCGCCCGCGAGCGGTCCTGCATGATCTTCGAGGCGCGCAGCGCGTCGCGCCGGTGCACGACCGTCACCTTCGACGCGAACTTCGTCAGGAAGTTGGCCTCCTCCATCGCGGAGTCGCCCCCGCCGACCACGAGGATCTCCTGGCCGCGGAAGAAGAAGCCGTCGCACGTCGCGCACGTCGAGACGCCGTGGCCGAGCAGCTCGCGCTCGCCGGGGATCCCGAGCATGCGCGCGGATGCACCGGTCGAGATGATCACGGCCCCGGCGGCGTACTCCGTAGAGGCGGTCACGACCTTGAACGGCTGTGAGGAGAAGTCGACGGACGTCACGTTGTCGGTGACGAACTCGGTCCCGAAGCGCGCCGATTGCTTGCGCATCGCCTCCATGAGCTCGGGACCCATGATCCCGTCGACGAAGCCGGGATAGTTCTCGACCTCGGTCGTCAGCATCAGCTGCCCGCCCGCCTCGATCCCCTCGATCACGAGCGGCTCGAGGTTCGCCCGCGAGGTGTAGACGGCCGCCGTCAGACCGGCGGGGCCGGACCCGATGATGATCACGCGTCGCTTCTCCGGCATGGTGCTCACACCCTACCGAACAGGCGCGAGCGTCCCTATGTTCCGCGCCTTACGGCTCGTCGATCTCCTCGAACAGCGTGTCGATCGGCTGCCGGCACGAGCCGCGCTCCCACACCCACATCAGGTAGCGGTCGAACCTGCGGGAGCCCGGGTCGGCGGTGACGAAACCGAGGACGAGCGCGTCCTCGCCCTCGTACCGCGCGAGCGCGGCGTACGCGGGAAGGAGCGTCCCGTCCTGCGGGAGGGTCGCGGCGCACTCGCGGATGTCCGGCCCGGTGCCGCCGGCCGCGCCGGCGAGCGAGCGCAGGAACGCCGCGTACAGGTCCGGCCCGTCGCCCGGGGAGTAGGCGCGGACGAACGATACGAAGGGCTCCTCCGTGCGGCCGGCCTCGGAGAGGTCCTTCGCGGTCAGCCTGCCGGCGTTCGCGAGGAACACCGGCTGGGGACCACCGGCGAACTCGGTCGCGCTCCCATGGGCCGACGCCTCCCCGCTGAGGGCGCGGCCGGGCTTGCTCGCGGCACCCCCGCCCGCCCCGCTCTCCGCCGAGTCGCTGCCACCGTCTCGATCACGGAGCTCCTCGCGTTCGGGGGCCGAGAGCTGCTCGACCTGCGCCGCGTCGTCGGTCCCGCCCCCGAGCGTCAGCGCGAGGATCCCGGCAAGGACCGCGGCCGACGCGAACGCCGGCGCGATCCAGCGCCGCCAGTCGGGCCCGGCCGGGGCGGCGCCCGCCACGTCGGCGTTCGCCCGGGTCGTGAACAGCTCCTGGGCGAGACCGCGGTGGAGACGGGCGCGCTCCACGTCGTCGAGGGGCGTCTCGTCTGCGGTCATGAGCGCGGCGACGGCGCGCTCCTCCGCCCTGCAGTCGTCGCAGGACTCGAGGTGCGTCCGCACCTCCTCCGCCTCCTCGGACGGCAGCTCTCCCCGGAGGTAGCCCGAGAGCAGCTCCGAGCACCGGTCGTGCGTCATCGCTTCATCCATCTTCGTCCTTGGACGCCGGGGCCGGCGCGGGTTGTTCCAGGAGCTCGGCCAGGCGGCGCCGTCCCCGGCTGATCCTGGACTTGACGGTCCCGAGCGCGGCCCCCGTGAGGCGCGCGATCTCGTCGTAGGGCAGCGCGCCCAGATCGTGCATGACCACCGCCTCGCGGTACTCCTCGGGCAGCTGGGCGAGGGCCCGGGCGAGATCGATCCGCAGCCCGACGGTCTCCTCGGTCCCGATCCCCGGGCGCGCCCGCTCCGGAAGCTCCTCGGCCGGCTCCGGGAACCGGCGCCTCTTGCGGAGCAGGTCGCGGCTCGCGTTGACCGCTACCCGGTAGAGCCAGGTCGTGAACGCGGCTTCCGCGCGGAAGGAGCCCGCCTGGCGGAAGACCGCCACGAAGGTGTCCTGGGTCGCGTCCAGCGCGTCGGCGCGGTCGCCCGTGATCCTGATCGCGATGCCGAAGACGCGGTCCTCGTGCCGGCGGACGAGCGCGGAGAACGCGCGCTGGTCGCCCGCCGCGGCGCGTTCGAGGAGCTCCTCGTCCGAACGGCCGGCTACGGACTCAGCCGCTTCCACGGATCGTGACTTCCCCGATCTCCACCGTGCCGCCGCCGTCCCCCGGCAGCTCGGTGATCCAGACCAGCCAGTAACGGGCGTCGACGGCGTCGAACGCCAGCTCCTCGGCCGCGCCCGCCTCCGCGGCCGAGGCG
>JALZEG010000040.1 GCA_030862185.1 Actinomycetota bacterium | reverse complement strand
GCCTCCGCGGGCCTCTTCGTCGACCCCAAGGACCCCAAGCTCGGCGTGCCGCTCCTCTACGCGACGAGCGGGACGACGGGGCTGCAGGTCTACGACCTGTCGACGCCGGAGCAGCCGGAGCTGCTCGGCTCGTGGGGCGAAGTCGGGCTAGCCGAGGTCGAGGTCGTGCGCACGAAGAAGGCACGCATGGTCTACGCCGCGACCGAGTACTGGTTCGACGAGTCGATCCCACCGGAGGTCGTCGTGCTCGACGCGACCGACCTCGGCGCCGTCTCGCAGAAGGGCCAGATCGGGCTGGAGGTCGCGGCCGCCGAGGAGTTCCGCGTCCAGGGAATGACGATCGACAAAGGCCGGCTCTACGTGGCGCACTCCAGCGCGGGGCTGGTGGCGTTCGGCCTCGACGGCCACGCGCACGCGTACCTCACCGACCTCGGCAAACGGAACGAGGCCGCCACGGAGCTCAGCGAGCCCTACGCGTTCGACGTCGAGGCCGCCAAGGGTCTGCTGTACGTCACCGACGGAGCCAGCGGCACGCTGACCGTCGCCCGCCCGGCGCGCTAGCGCGTGGGCGACGCGCCCGCGAGGGCCGCGTCGGCGGGAGCGTCCGCCTCGTCCGCGTCGACAGGCGCGGGGACCGACTCCTTGCTCACGATGAACGCCACCGACGACACGATGACGGCGGCACCGATCAGGATCGTCGTGGTGATCGACTCCGACAGGATCAGCCAGCCGAGGAAGATCGCGATCACGGGGTTCACGTACGCGTAGGTCGCGACCTTCGAGATCGGCGCGTTCTGCAGCAGCCATACGTACGCGGTGAAGGCGAACAGCGATCCCACCGTCACCAGGTACGCGAACGCGGTGATCGACGCACCGGAGAACTCCGAAGGATCGAGCCCGGACGTCTCGCCCGTGACGAGGCTCGCCGCGGCGAGCACGAGGCCTCCGGTGACCATCTGCGTGGCCGTGGAGACGAACGGGTCGCGCGGCAGCGGCAGCCGGCTCGAGAAGAACGAGCCGGACGCCCACGACGCGGACGCGACCACCAGGATCAGGAGGCCCGCCACGTTCGCGCTGGAGTCACCTGAGGGAAGCACGAGGAGCGCGACCCCCGCGAATCCGACCGCGACGCCGGCGAGCGTCGCACGCGACACCTTCTCCCCCGTCAGCGTCCGCAGCAGGATCACCCACAGGGGGACCGACGCGATGATCAGCGCGGCGAGGCTCGACGAGACCTCCTGCTCCGCGAGCGAGACGAGGCCGTTGCCTCCGAAGAGGAGCGCGGCCCCCACGAGCGCCGACGCGCCGACCTCGCGCCTCGTCACCTTGATCTCCCGGATGCCGCGGCGCAGCGCGAGTACGCCGAACATGATCAAGCCGGCGACCAGGAAGCGCGCTCCGGCGCTGAGGAACGGGGGCAGCGTCTCGACCGTGACGCGGATCGCGAGGTACGTCGACCCCCACACTATGTAGATGACCCACAGCGCGGCCCAGACCATCCACGACGGCGCGCCGTTCTCGTAGTCCTTCGTTTGGATGCTCACGGAGGCGGCAACCGGACCCTTCGGAGGCGTATTCCGCGCCACGAGCAACTTCGAAGAATCGCAAACCGGGCAGCGCGCGAGAGGGAGGATCACGGGGCGGCGCCTTTCTTTCTTAGGCGACGGCTACGCTCGGCGTATGGCCTCCTCGCCGCGCCGCGCTTACTCCGACGCCGCCGCGTGGACGAGGTCGCGGATCCCCGCAGCGCGCACGCGGTCGGCCCTCGCCGGCGCGGCCCTCGCCGCCTTCCTGGTCGACGGCCTCCTGTTGATGGCGACGATCGGGCTGCTGGCGCCCGCGAGGTTCGGGTCGCAGGGGAGCCGCGCCTTCGGGAGCAACTCGCGCACGATCGTGCTCCTCGCCGTCGCCGGAGGATGCGCGCTCTGGCTGGCGCTGCGGTTCCGCGCTCACCGATGGGTCGTCGCGAAGGTGCGCGAGCCGTTCCGGCGTCCGCTCGAGGACGACCCCGCCTTCGCCGGAGCCGCGGCGGCCCTGGGGGCCGCACGGTCGCCGCTCAAGACGCGCTTTGCGATCGGGTGGATCTGGCTTCCCACGCTGGCGGTAATCGGCGCGCTGGCGGCATCCCTCACGACGGCGTACTTCCTCGTCGACGCGGTCATCGCGCGCTTCGAGATCGGGTGGCAGCAGCCGGTGCTGGCGGCGGCGAACCTCGTCGTCGCATGGGCCTTGCTCCGGGCGGCCGCGGGGCGCCTCGCCGTATGGCCGCTCGCAGTCAGCGTCCACCGCGACGCGACGACGGGCTATTCCTGAGAGTCGAGCGCGGCCGCTACCGCGTCCCACAGCATCGGCGCGTCGCCGGACATCACGTCTCCGGCCGGGAGCCCGGTCGCGCCGGCGACCTCGTCGATCGCCGCGCGCGCCTCGGCGCGCGTCAGGCCGCGGCAGTTCACCGCGACGCATGCGACGCGGCAGGGGCGCACGACCGACGCGATCTGCTCGTAGGTCTCGACCATCTCCCGCAACGGCGGCAGCTCCGTGAACGGCGGCTCCTCGATCGCGGTCCTGCCCGCCTGGTGCACGAGCACGAGGACCTCGGGCATCGTCCCGTGCAACAGGCCGAGGGTGACGCC
>JALZEG010000030.1 GCA_030862185.1 Actinomycetota bacterium | reverse complement strand
CGAATATCACGACCCGTCCCTTCTCGAGGTGCCGGATCGCGCGCCGGCGGATGTACGGCTCGGCGAGCTCCTGCATCCAGATCGCCGTCTGCACGCGCGTGTTCACACCCTCTTTCTCGAGTGCATCCTGCAGCGCCAGCGAGTTGATCACCGTCGAGAGCATCCCCATGTAGTCCGCAGTCGTCCGGTCGGTGCCCTGCGCGGAGGCGGACAGGCCGCGCACGATGTTCCCGCCACCGACGACGAGCGCCAGCTGCGAGCCCAGAGCCTGCGCGTCGGCGATCTGGCGAGCCATGGACGCGACGATGCGCGGGTCGATCCCGAAGCCGTGCTGTGGGTCGGCGAAAGCCTCGCCGGAGAGCTTTACGAGAACCCTCTTGTACTTGGCCTCCGGCGATACGTCCAACGTGCTAGCCCTCTCCACCCTCGCCGACGCGGATCCGGGCGAACTGCCCGACGCCGACGTTCTCACCCATGCTCGAACGGGCCCCGTCGATCAGCTGGCTGATCGTCTTGGACTTGTCCTGGATCCACTCCTGGTCGAGCAGGACGCGCTCCTTGTAGAACGACTCCATCTTGCCGGCGACGATCTTCTCGATCACCTGCTCGGGCTTGCCGGAGTCCTTCGCCTGCTTCGCGTAGATCGCCGACTCCTCGTCGATGATGTCCTGCGGGACCTCGTCGCGATTCGTCCACTGCGGATCGGCGAACGAGATGTGCATCGCGACGTCCTTCGCGAGCCTCTCGAACGCCTCGGTCTTCGCGACGAAGTCCGTCTCGCAGTTGAGCTCGAGCAGGACGCCCAGCTTCGGCGGGTAGTTCGGGTCGGGTTTGTGCATGTAGCTGTAGACGATGCCCTCGGTCGCGGCGCGACCCGTGCGCTTCGCCGCGTCGGCGAGGCCCCTCTCGCGCAGCAGCCTCTTCGCCTTGTCGAGGTCTCCCCCGGTCTCGACGAGCGCCTTCTTCGCGTCCATCATCCCGGCGCCGGTGGCGTCGCGCAGCGCCTTCACGTCCTTCGCGGTGATCTCAGCCATTGGCGTCCTCCTTGGGCTTCGGATGGGAGAGGTCTCCGGGCTCGTCGCCCTTCTCGTCCGGCGCGCTCCCGTCGCCGGCGCCGCCCTCCACCGGCGCGGAGAGCGAGCTCTCCTCGACCGGCGTGCCGGCGGTCTGGTCGGTCGCGGTCCCGCCGGCTGGCGTGGCGTCGCCGCCTGCGGTGGAGACCTGCGTCGCCTTCTCGCGCTCCGCCTGCTCCTCCGCCTCGAGCTGGAGCTCCCACTCCGCCTTCGGCTCCGCCGCGGCCCCCGGCAGCACCTCGGCGCCCGGAGCCGCCGCTGCGGCGGCCGTTACGGTCTCGTCCTGGTCGCCGCGCATCGACTTGCCCTCGATGACGGCGTCGGCGATGACGCGCGTCAGCAGCGCGCCCGAGCGGATCGCGTCGTCGTTGCCGGGGATCGCGTAGTCGACGTCGTCGGGATCGCAGTTCGTGTCGAGCACCGCGACGATCGGGATCCCGAGCTTCTTGGCCTCGCGCACCGCGATCTCTTCCTTCTTCGTGTCGAGGATGTAGACGGCCTGCGGCTGCTTGTCGAGGTGCCTCAGCCCTCCGAGGTTCCGGGCCAGCTTCTCGTACTGGCGTCGCAGCGACAGCGCCTCCTTCTTCGGGAGCGTGTCCAGGGCGCCGTTCTGGTCCATCTCCTCGAGCTCGCGCATGCGCTTGATCCGGTCGTGCATCGTCCGGAAGTTCGTGAGCATCCCGCCGAGCCAGCGGAAGTTGACGTACGGCATCCCGCACCGCTGCGCCTGCTCCTCGACCGCGTCCTGGACCTGGCGCTTCGTGGCGACGAACAGGATCGTGCCGCCCCCTGCGACCAGGTCGCGCGTGAACGTGTAGGCCTTCTCGATCCCCGTCATCGTCTGCTGCAAGTCGAGGATGTAGATGCCGTTGCGCTCCGCGAAGATGAAACGCTTCATCTTCGGGTTCCAGCGCCGCGTCTGGTGTCCGAAATGGACCCCAGCCTCCAGTAGCTGCCGCATCGTGACGACAGGCATGGACGAACCTCCTTCGGTTGGCCTCCGCCCGATCAGCCCCGCGGGGCACCGAAGCTCCCGGTCCGTGAACCGGGATATCGAGCGTGTGGAATTGGTGGTGCGGGCGGGAGTCTACCCCGGGTCGGTCGCCTCGGAGATCTTGCCGCGCAGCGCCAGCACGGCCTTCGTGTGCATCTGACAGATCCGCGACTCGGTCACCCCGAGGACCTGTCCGATCTCGGCCAGCGTCAGGCCCTCGTAGTAATACAGCGTGACGACGACCTTCTCGCGTTCGGGGAGCCTGTTCACGGCCTCGGTCAGGATGTCCTTCATCTCGACCGACTCGAACGCGTCCATCGGCGAGACCGTCTTCGTGTCCTCGAGCGTGTCGACCAGGGACAGCTTGTCGCCCTGGCCGCCGTCGACCGCCATCAGCTCGTCGAGCGCGACCAGCGACACCGTGGAGAGCTGCGTGTAGATGTGGTTCAGCTCCTCGGTGGAGATCCCCATCTCCTCGGCGATTTCCCTGTCCGACGGCGGCCGCTTGAGCTTGTTCTCGAGCGCCGAGTAAGCCTTCTCGACCTCGCGGGCCTTGAACCGGACGCTACGCGGGACCCAGTCGATGGCGCGCAGCTCGTCGATGATGGCGCCGCGGATCCGGCTGATCGCGTAGGTCTCGAACTTGATGTTGCGGCTCTGGTCGTACTTGTCGATGGCGTCGATCAGGCCGAAGATCCCGTACGAGATCAGGTCCGCCTGCTCGATGTTCGCGGGAAGGCCCACCGCGACTCGGCCCGCCACGTACTTGACCAGAGGCGAGTAGTTGAGGATCAGCGCGTCGCGCGCGCGGGGCGACCCGCTCGACTTGTAGTCGGCCCACGCCTCCTGGACGCCCTCGGGCGCGCCGGCGAGCGGCCCCTCAGGCTCGGGGATGGCTCTGCTCATAGACGGCCTTCAGCCGTTCCTTCGAGACGTGCGTGTAGATCTGCGTCGTGGCGAGACTCGCATGGCCCAAGAGCTCCTGCACCACCCGTAGGTCGGCCCCCCCGTCGAGCAGGTGCGTGGCGAAGGAATGCCGCAGCGCGTGGGGGCCCACCGGGGCAGCGCCTTCGGCGGACAGGTATCGGGCAAGCATAGAACGCACGCTCCTCGGCCCCAACCTTCCGCCCCGCGAGTTCAGGAACAGGGCGTGCCGCCCGTCGGCGGGCCCGCCGGCGCGCAGGAGCTCGCGCCGGCCCCCGCCGAGGTACGCGTCCACGGCTGCGACGGCGGGAGCGCTCATCGGGACCTGCCGCTGCTTGCGGCCCTTGCCGGTCACCCGCAGCCGTGCCTCTCCGAGGTCGACGTCGTCCACGTCGAGTCCGCACAGCTCCGCGACCCTCAGCCCCGACCCGTAGAGGAGCTCGAGGACGGCGCGGTCCCTCTGCCCGGCGGGCTCGTCCGCGGGCGGCAGCTCGCACAGACGTGCGGCGTCGGCGGGCTTGAAGACCTTCGGCAGGGTGCGATCGAGCTTCGGCACCGGCACGTCCGCGGCGGCGTTGCCCTCGACGAGGTCGTGCGTCACGGCCCACGCGAGCATCGACCTGATCGCGCTGACCTTGCGGGCGATCGACCGCCGGGCGAGCCCCCGAGCGTCCAGGAACGCGACGTACCGCCGCAGGACGAGCCGGTCGACCTCCTCCACCGCCGAGACCTTCCGGCGCCCGAGCCACTCGGCGAACTGGCCGAGGTCGCGCCGGTAGGCGGCGATCGTGTGCGGCGAGAGGTCGCGCTCGGCCTCGCACGCGCGCAGGAAGGCGGATGCCACCTCGGTCAGGTCGGCCACCCGACCAGGATGGTTTCCCGCGCGCGGCGAGTCAACGACCGCTAGACTCCGGAAGCCCCTCCGCCCTCGACGTCACCGGGCGAATCCTGTGAGCTGGCGCCGAGGCCGCCCTCGTCCTCGTCGCCGCCCGGCCCGTCGACCGGTGCCTCGTTGGGATCGTTCGCGTCGCTTCGATCTTCGCCTTCGCGCCGGCGTTCCTGGTCCATGTCAGCCTCCTGGTCGGGGGACGCCTTACCGGGGTGCATTACCCCGAGGTCACACCGGTACCCTCCAGACGACTGGTGCACGCGGTGCACCCTGCAC
>JALZEG010000027.1 GCA_030862185.1 Actinomycetota bacterium | reverse complement strand
TGTCGATCCTGCCGGGGATCTCGCGGTCGGGCTCGACGATCGCGGCGGGGCTCGTGACGGGCACCAGACGCGAGGACGCGGCCCGGTTCGCGTTCCTGCTCGCGATCCCGGCCCTCTTCGGCGCGGCCCTGGTCGAGGTGCCCGACCTGGACGGCGCGACGCTTGGGGCCGGAGCGGGCATCGTCGGGTTCGCCGCGTCGCTGGTGACGTCCTACGCGGCGATAGCGATCCTGATCAAGTACCTGAAGACGCGCTCGCTGTACCCGTTCGCGGCGTACTGCGTCGTCGCGGGGATCGTCTTCTACGTGCTCGTCTAGGCCCCGGCGACGGTCATCTCCGACACGAGCGTCGTCGCGCCGCCGTAGGACCCGCCGAACGGCAGCCACCGCCGGTCCGTCCCGACGGCGGTGATGCGCGCCAGGATGTCGAGCATCGGCGCCGCGATCGTGACCTCCCGCACCGGCTGCGTGAGCGCGCCGTTCTCGATCAGCCTCCCCGTCGCGCCGACCGAGAAGTCCCCCGAGATCGGGTTCGCCCCCGAGTGCACGCCGTGGAAGTCCTGCACGAGCAACGCCCGCCCCGCGTTCCGCAGGACGTCGTCGCGGCTCTCGCCGGTGGTGTCGAACGCGAGGTTCGTGGGGGCCGCGTGCGGCGCGGACTTGAACCCGGCCCTCGTCGCGTTGCCGCTCGAGGCGCGGCCCTCGCGCCGCGCGCTCGTCACGTCGTAGAGAAAAGACCGCAGCGTCCCGGACTCGATGACGCCGGTGCGCCGCGTCGGGACCCCTTCCGCGTCCCACGGCGCAGAGCCGGGCGCTCCCGCCACGCGGCCGTCGTCGACCAGCGAGAGCGCGGGGGCCGCGACCTGCTCTCCAATCTTCCCGGCAAAGAGCGACCGCCCCTTCTGCACCGCCTCTCCGGTCAACGCCGCGGCGAGCACGCCGAGGAACTGGCCCGACGTATAGGGATCGAACACCACCGGCATCCTGGCGGAGGGGATCTTCTTCGCGCCGAGGATCGACAGCGCGCGCCGCGCGGCCCGCTCCGCGATCGCCTCCGCATCGAGCGCGCCGAGGCCGCGGGCGAGGTCGAACTCGAACGCCACCTGGGTGTCGTCGCCGTCCTCCGCGATCGCGACCGAGTAGCACCACGCGTCCGTGCGCCGGTACGAGCCCCCGACGCCGGCCGACGTAGCGATCGCGACCTCCGTGTCGGAGTCGGAGTAGATCGCCTCCTCGGTCCGGATGCGCGGGTCGACCGCGCGGGTCGCCTGCTCGAGCTCGATCGTGAACGCCGCCTTGTCGTCCGGCGTCGCGCCCGCGTGGCCCTCGTCGACCATCCCGGGAACGTCCTCGGGAGGGGACTCCCACGCGCCCGCCATCCCGGCGGCCTCGTCGGGGGTCGCGCTCGCGGCGTTGTCGCGCGCCTGCGCGACGACCGCGGCCAGGCCCTCGGGCGTGAGGTCGGTCGTGTAGGCGAACCCGACACGGGCCCCGTCGATCAGCCGGACGCCCGCGCCGCGCGGCTCGGCCGACGAGATCGCCTCGACGTCACCCTCGTACGCCTTGACGTAGAAGTCGCGCTCGTGCGTGACGTAGGCCTCGACCTGCTCGCGGTCCTGTGCACGCTCTGCGATCGACCGCGCGAGGTTCAGCAGCTCCGCCACCGTCAGGCCTCCGTGCCGCCGACGGTCATCGTGCCGAGCAGCACGGTGGGCATCCCGTTCGTCACCGGCGCGCTCTGCCCGTCCTTGCCGCAGACGCCCTCCCACCGGTCGAAGTCGGCGGCGACGGCCTCGATGACGTTGAGCACTTTGGGCCCGTTCCCAATCAGCTGCGCGCCCTTGATCGGGTACGTCACCTTCCCGTCCTCGATCATGTAAGCCTCGGACATCCCGAAGACGAAGTTGCCGGTCGCGGGGTTGACCTCGCCGCCGGCGAAGCTCGCCGCGTAGACGCCGCGCGTCACCGACCGCACGATCTCGTCGGGATCGTCGGGGCCGGGCAGCAGGTACGTGTTCGTCATCCTCACGATCGGCAGGTGCGCGTAGGACTGACGGCGGCCGTTCCCGGTCGGCGGGTGACCGATCTTCTCGGCCGACAGCCTGTCGCTGAGGTGCCCGGTGAGGACCCCACGGTCGAACAGGACGGTGCGCTGCGCCGCCGTCCCCTCGTCGTCGACCCCGACCGACCCCCACGCCCCGACGTCGGATCCGTAGTCGACGATCGTCACGTTCTCGGAGCCGAACCGCTCCCCCGCACGGTTCGCGTAGACGCTCGCGTTCTTGACGAGCGTGTCGGCCTCGAGCCCGTGCCCGCACGCCTCGTGGATCAGGACGCCTCCGGCCCCCGGCGCCAGCACGACCGGGAACTCGCCCGCGGGAGAGGGCCGCGCGTCGAGCATCGTGATCGCCTTCTCGGCGGCGACGGCCGCAATCTCGGCGGGGGGGAAGCTCTCGAGGAGTTCGAACCCGCCGGAGTGCCCGGGAGCCCGGAAGCCGGTAGAGATCTGACCGTCCCGACCGGCGACGACCTGGCAGACGAATCGCACCCGGGTCCGGTCGTCCTCGGCGACCCGCCCGTCCGACGAGGCGATCAAGACCTTCTGCCGGACGTCCGCGTAGGAGGCGACGACCTGGCGGACCTCACCTCCCGCGGACCTCGCCGCGTCGTCGGCGGCCCGCAGCGCCTCGACCTTGTCGGCGGCCCCGACGTCCTGCGGCGGCGTCCGCACGGGATGCGTCACCGGGGGGGCCGTGCGAGTGAGGTCGGCGACGCCGCCCGAGGTGCCCGACAGCCCTGCCCGGGCCGCCCGCGCCGCCTCGACCAACCCGTCTTCGGTCAGGAGGTTCGTGTACGCATAGGAGGAGCGGTCGCCGGCGATCACCCTGACCCCGGCCCCCGAGTCGCGTCCGGAGGCGACGTCCTCGACGCGCCGGTCCTCGAGGCGCAGCGCCGTGGAGGCCCGATCCTCGACGAACAGCTCGGCGAGGTCGCCCCCGGCTTCCAGCGCGGCGGCCAGGACCTTCTTTATCGTCTCCTCGGCTAGCATCGGCCGCAGGATACGGGTTGAGAGGGGTCGATCGGGCCGGTCGGCGGCGGTGTGCCGGAGCTTCGTGCGCTTGTGCCCTTATTGAGGGGCGATGTACTCTGGCGTCCGTACGCACCGCCGGCGCCCTACGGTCTGGTCCGATCAGGAAGGAGCCTGGTTCTGGGAGTACAGCCGCAGGGCTACAGCGCCGAGCAGGTCGAACGGCTCCGGCAGATCCACGAGAAGTTGACGGCGGCACGACGGGAGCTCGACGCCCTCATCGGCGACGCCTACCTCCGCCCCCGGGCCTCGATCGTGCCCGTCCACTTCCTCGACCTGGCGTCCGCGGTCGAGAAGCTCCGCTGGGCAGAAAAGGAGTGGCGTGAGCTGGACCGGGAGCTGGCCGAAGCGGGGGCCGCAGCTCCGGCGCCCTCGGCGGACTCGTCGGAGCCGGACGACGGGGAGCCGCACCATGCGGCCCGTGAGCCGGTGACGGCCGAATCTCACTAGGAGTCGACCAGCCCAGCAGCTACCGGGGCGGCATCCTCAGGCCGGCGTCCAGCCGGATGATCTCTCCGTTGATCATCGGGTTCTCGACCACGTGCAGGACCAGGGCCGCGTACTCCGCCGGGCTCCCCAGCCGGTGCGGATGTGGGACGTTCTCCGCCAGCTTGGCCCTCGCCTCCTCCGGCAGCCCCGCCAGCATCGGCGTGTCGAAGATCCCCGGCGCGATCGTGGCGCAGCGGATCAGCTTGCCTGCAAGGTCCCGTGCCACCGGGAGGGTCAGCCCGGCCACGCCGCCCTTGGACGCCGCGTAGGCAGCCTGCCCGATCTGGCCGTCGAACGCCGCGATGCTCGCGGTGTTGACGATCACGCCGCGCTCCTCGCCGTCCGGCTCCTGCGACGCCATCTGCGCGGCCGCGAGCCGGATCACGTTGAAGGTCCCGATCAGGTTGATCCGCACGACGGCCTCGAAGCGCTCGAGGTCCGTCGGCGTCCCGTCGCGCATCAGCACGCGGCCCGGCCACCCGACGCCGGCGCAGTTGACCAGTACGTGGAGCCCGCCGAAGTCGTTCGCCGCGAGGTCGACCGCGGCCCCCACCTCGGTCTCGTTCGTCACGTCGGCGGGAGCGAAGCGCGCCCGCTCACCGAGCTCCTTCGCCCGGACCTCGCCCTCGGAGGACGGCAGGTCGAGGACGACGACCGACGCGCCCGCGTCGTGCAATGCCTGCGCGGTCGCACCGCCGAGGCCGGACGCTCCCCCGGTCACGAGAGCCACCTTGCCCGAGACGTTCACACGGCCTCCTCTTGAATGACCTCACCGGTAGCCAGGACGAGCCCATCCTCGCACCTGGTCTCGACGCGGCCGTCGGAGAACTGCTCGTGGTAGAGGGCCGCGTACGCGCCGCCGCGCGCGAGCAGCTCCGCGTGCGAGCCGCGCTCGACGATGCGGCCCCGGTCGAGGTAGAGGATCGTGTCGGCCGCGAGGATCGTCGACAGCCGGTGCGCGATGGCGAGCGTCGTGCGGCCCCGCATCAGCGGCTCGAGCGCTTCCTGCACGAGCCG
The DNA here is from genome assembly GCA_030862185.1 of Actinomycetota bacterium. Lineage (GTDB taxonomy): Bacteria > Actinomycetota > CADDZG01 > CADDZG01 > WHSQ01 > JALZEG01. The sequence continues at coordinate 6,291 of JALZEG010000027.1, read as the reverse complement.
CTCGGAGTGCGTGTCGAGCGCGCTCGTTGCCTCGTCGAGCACGAGGATGCGCGGATCCTTGAGGATCACGCGGGCGATCGCTAGCCGCTGCTTCTCTCCGCCGGACATCTTGTAGCCGCGCTCGCCGACGACCGTGTCGAAGCCGTCCGAGAGCTCCGCGAGCCGCTCCCAGATGTGCGCGGCGCGCGCCGCGGCCTCGATCTCCGCGTCGGTCGCGTCCGGGTTCCCGTAGCGGAGGTTGTCTCGCACGCTCGAGTTGAACAGGTACGTCTCCTGCGTGACCATGCCGATGATCTCGCCGAGCGACTCGAGCCGGATGTCGCGGACGTCCGTGCCGTCGATCTTCACGGCGCCGCGGCTCACGTCGTAGAGGCGCGGCAACAGGTAGGTCAGCGTGGTCTTGCCGGCACCGGAGGGGCCGACGAGCGCGACCAGCTCCCCCGGCCGCATCGTGAAGTCGACGCCCGCGATCGTCCAGTCCCGGTCGTGGGTCGGCTCCTCTTCGGCTCGGTCGTACTTGAACCACACGTCCTCGAACGTGACCTCGCCCCGCACCGCCGCGTGGTCCAGGGCGACGGCCCCCGGCCGGTCGACGATCTCGCGCTCGAGGTCCAGGTACTCGAAGATCCGGTCGAACAGGGCGAGCGACGACTGGATCTCGACGTTCACGTTGAGGAGCTGGCCCATCGGGAAGAACAGTCGCGCCTGGAGCGTCGTGAACGCGACGATCGTGCCGACGATCTCGGGGCCGACGGAGCCGTTCAGGAACATGATCCCGGCGACCAGGTAGACGAACGCCGGCGTGATCGAGAAGAAGATCTGCACGAGCGCGAAGAACCCGCGGCCCACCATCGTCCGCTTGATCTCGAGGCGCGACAGCCTCTGGTTCTCCTTGCGGAACCGCTCGATCTCGTAGGCCTGCCGCCCGAACGCCTTCGAGAGCAGGATCCCGGAGACCGACAGCGTCTCCTGCATGTGCGCGGTGAGGTCGGCGAGCGACTCCTGCGTCTGCCCCGACACCTCGCGGCGGACCGCGCCGACCTTCTTCGACAGGATCATGAAGAAGGGCAGGATCGCGAGCGACAGGACGGTGAGCTCCCACGACAGGATGAACATCGTCACGATCGTCGAGGCGACGATCGACACGTTGGCGAGGATGCTCGACGCGGTGTCGGTCAGCACGCCCTGAACGCCGCCGACGTCGTTGGACAGACGTGACTGGATCTCGCCGGTGCGCGTCGACGTGAAGAACCGCAGCGGCATGTGCTGGAGGTGCGCGTAGAGCGAGTTGCGCAGGTCCTGCATCACGTGCTGGCCGACGAGGTTGTTCGTGTAGGTCTGCCACAGCCCCAGCGCGCCCGACACGATCGGCGTCGCGACCATGATCCCGACGACGATGAGCAGCGTACGCATCTTCTCGGCGTCGGACCCCTCGAAGATGAAGACCTCGTTGAAGACGAACTTGATCATCAACGGGTTCACGAGCCCCAGCCCCGACGTGACGAGGATGAGGGCCGCGACGAAGACGACCTGCGCGCGGTAGGGGCGGAACGTCCTGGCTATGCGGCGGAACGTCCCCGGGCGCGCCGGTCGCTCGGGTGTCTCCGGTGGGACCAACCCGTGTCCGCGCGGCAATTCAGGCGATCCTGAGCGCCGCGACCACGCCGTCGCGGGTCGGGTTGATCGTCTCGCGGAAGCTCGGATCGGCGGCGATGGCGCGGTTCGTCGCGACGATCGCCTCGGTCCAGTGGGGCCGCCCGTCCTCCTCGTCCACCGCGCCGGTGACGCGGCCCGACCACAGCATGTTGTCGCAGACGTAGTAGCCGCCGACGCGCACGCGCTGTCGCCCGAGCTCCCACGCCTTCAGGTAGTCGTGCTTGTCGATGTCCACGTAGACGACGTCGAACTCGCCCTCGCTCTCCTCGAGCGCGGAGAACGCGTCGGTGACGTGATAGCGGACCGGGCCGTCGAGCCCCGCCCGTGACAGGAAGTCCAGCGCCTTGCGCTCGTTGGCGGGATCCGTGTCGGTGAGATGGATCTCGCCGCCGGGCCCGGTCGCGCGCGAGAACCAGTACGCGGAGTAGCCGAAGCCGGAGCCCATCTCGAAGATGCGGCGGGCGGAGATCGAGCGGGCGAGCACCTCGAGGTAGCGCCCGCAGAGGCGGCCGATGATCGGGAACCCTTCGTCCTCGGCGAGCTTCTCCATCTCTAGCAGGACCGGCTCGTCGTCGACGGCGGCCAGCTCCTTGAGGTACCGCTCGATCGCGGGGTGAACGATGTCCATGCACCTCAACCTAACGGAGCAGAACGGCGGAAATTCCGCCTTCCTAGTCGCCGACCAGCGCCGCGAGGGCCGCGTGGATGCCGGGGCCCGCGGCGACGACTCCCGGCGACAGCCCCGCCGGATTCGGCAGCGGCGTCACCCGGCCCCCGGCCTCCGTTACGAGGAGCGTCCCCGCGGCGCAGTCCCACCGTTCGGTGGCCGACTCGTAGTAGCCGTCGACGCGGCCGCACGCGACGTACGCGAGGTCGAGGGCCGCAGAGCCCATCCGGCGCACGTCGCGCACCTTCGGCAGGACCTTCCCGACGGCATCGGCCTGGAGCGACCGAAGGGCGCGGTCGTACGCGAACCCGGTCGCGATCAGCGCCGTCGATAGGTCGCCGCGGTCGCTCACAGCGATGCGCTCGCCGTTCCGGAACGCGCCGCCCCCGCGCGTCGCGGTGAACGTCTCGCGCGACGTGGGATCGTGGACGACTCCGGCGAGGAGGCCGCCCGTGTCCTCGGCCGCGATGCTCACGCACCAAACCGGGATGCCGAAGAGGTAGTTCACCGTCGCGTCGAGCGGGTCGACGACCCACGTGATCCCGGTCTCGGATGCGACGCGTTCCCCCTCCTCGGCCACCCACCCGTCGTCCGGGCGCACGGACGTGATCGCGTCGACGATGGCGCGCTCGGCCGCGGTGTCGGCGTCGCTGACCAGGTCGGTGGCGGTCGACTTCGTCCGGACGCCGGTCGGCTCGCGCCCGAACCTCTCGAGCAGCAGCCCGCCCGCCTCGCGCGCGGCCGCGACGGCGAGGTCGAGGAGCTCGTGAGTCGCCTCTATCACTGCACCGCCTGCCAGGCCTTGCGCGCCGCTATCAGCACCGGGTCCCACAACGGCGAGAACGGCGGCGCGTACGAGAGGTCGACGTTCAGCATCTCTTCGACGGTCATCTCGCACCACAGCGCCGTCGCGCAGACGTCGATGCGCTTCGCGGCCCCCTCGCGTCCGATGATCTGCGCTCCGAGCAGCCGGCCCGACGTCCGCTCCGCGACGAACTTCGTCTTGATGCCGGCGCTGCCCGGGAAATACCCCGCCCGCGTGGTCGAGTCGACCGTCGCGGTGACGAACTCGAATCCCGCGCGCCTCGCCTCCGCCTCCGTCAGCCCCGTGCGCGCGACCTCCACGTCGCACACCTTCGACACCGCGGTCCCCACGATGCCAGGGAACGTCTCGTAGCCGCCGCCGATGTTGATCCCGGCCGTGCGGCCCTCCTTGTTCGCGTGCGTGCCGAGGGCGATCGCGACCTTCTCGTGCGAGACGCGGTGCAGCTTCTCCGTCACGTCGCCCGCCGCCCAGACGTTGTCGACCGGCGTGTGCATCCTCTGGTCGACGACGATCCCCCGGGTGCGCTCCCCGACCGGGAGCCCCGCCTCTTCGGCGAGCTTGCTGTTCGGGCGCGCGCCGAGTCCGAGCACGACCACGTCCGCGGGGAGCGTCTCGTTCTTCGTGACGACGGCCGAGACCGCGCCGTCCCGGGACTCGAAGCCTTCGACCGGCTCGTCGACGTAGACCTGCATGCCCATCCCGCGCATCGCCTCCGCGACGAGCGCCCCCATGTCTGGATCGAGCGTCGTCATCGGTTGGGGCGCGGCCTCGACCACGGACACGTCGATCCCGTTGACCACGAGGGCCTCGGCCATCTCGAGGCCGATGTAGCCGCCGCCGACGACGACCGCTCGCCGCGGCCCCACGCTCTCGAGCGTCTCCTTGATCGCCACTCCGTCGTCGAGGGTCTGGACCCCGAAGACGTTGCGCGAGTCGATGCCCGGGAGAGGGGGCCGCACCGGGACGGCTCCCGTCGCGACGAGGAGCTGGTCGTATCCCTCCCACGACTCCGCCCCCGAGTCGAGATCCCTGACGCGGACCTTCTCCGCGTCGAGGTCGATCTCCACGACCTCGTGCCGGACCCGCGCGTCGATGCCGCTGGCGGCGAACTCCGCCGGGGTGCGAACGATCAGCGTGTCCAGGTCGTCCACGACGTCGCCCACGAAGTAGGGGATGCCGCAGGAGGAGTACGACGTGAAGTGGCCGCGCTCGAAGGCCACGATGGCGAGGTCGTCGGGCCCCCTCAGCCGCCGGGCCTGGCTCGCCGCGGTCATGCCCCCGGCGTCGCCGCCAATCACGACGAGCCGTTCGGTCACGACGGCGTCCTCCTTCCGACTCGATCGACGGCCTGGGGATCAAATCCCCCCGAATGGGGACATTACGTGGAGGATTCGTGGCTGCGGGCCCCGAAACATTCCTACAGCCAGTCGAACAAGGGGTGGTCGCCATGGCTTTGGAGATCGAAGAGAAGGTCTGTCACGAGCTCAAGGAAGGGCTCACCCTCGCGTTGGGCTGGCTGGAGACGTTGTTCCAGCGGTGGCAGACCCTGCCCGAGGCCCAGCGCCAGCAGATGGTCGCGGGCGCGCTGCTCGGCGTGAACCGCGCCACGTTCGCCCTCGACCAGATCGAGGGCAAGTCGATAGACGACATCGCGAGCCCGGAGGAGCGGATGGCGAGCGAGCTCGTCAAGCTCGCCGAGGACCCGATCCAGCTCGCCTCCGGCAACGGCAAGCTTCCGCTGACGCGCTGACGTAACCGCCCGAGTAGCCGCACGTTTCGGGCATTCACGAAGGACTTTCCCGGACGGTACAGAAAACGTGACCGTGCTCGGCCGGGGCCGGGCCGCATTCGTCCCGTCCCGCGACCGAGAGGATCGACATGCGTGTCAGATCGCGCCGCGCCCTGGCCCTACTCGCCCTCGTCCTGGCCGCCGCGGCCCTCGCGCCCACGGCCGGCGCGAGCGCGCAGGCGTCGGCGAACGACCCCCTGTTCGCCGACCAGTGGGGGCTCCAGAAGATCCAGGCGCCGCAGGCGTGGACGACCGCCGACGGTGGCGGCATCACGATCGCGATCGTCGACTCCGGAGTCGACCTCGGCCACCCGGACTTCTCGTGCGCCGGCAAGCTCGCGGTGCATCCCGGCTCGAACATCGGCTCGCGGAAGTCGCCCGATACCCCGCAGGACAAGGAGGGCCACGGCACGCACGTCGCCGGGATCGCGGGTGCGTGCACGAACAACGGCGTCGGGGTCGCCGGGGTGGCGCCGGGGGCCACGATCATGCCGGTGGGCGTCTTCGAGGAGAGCAACCTGGACCGGGCGATGGCCCAGGGCATCCGCTTCGCCACCGACCGCGGCGCGCACGTGATCAACCTCTCGATCGGCGACATCCCGCCGTTCAGCCACTTCGGCCCCGTCCTCTTCCCCGAGACGGAGGACGCGATGGAGTACGCGCGCACCGCCGGCGTGGTCATCGCGGCGGCCGCGGGCAACTTCGTCCAGCCGACGTGTGAGTATCCGTCGTTCTCGCGCAACGTCATCTGCGTGGTCGCGACCGACCGCAACGACCTGCGCGCCTACTACACGGACTTCCCCGTGAACGCCGACCCGCTGTCGGGCGGGACCGGGATCGAGCCGGTCGTCGCCGCGCCCGGGGGCCAGGGCACCTTCTGTGACGAGGGGATCGTCTCCACCTACCTGCGCACCCTCGACTCCGTCTGTTACGAGGCGGGCTACGAGACCCTCGACGGCACGTCGATGGCCTCCCCGCACGTCGCCGGCGTAGCGGCCCTCGTGTACGACCGGCTCGGCGGCGTCCGCTCGGCGGCGAACGCCGACCTGGTCGTCCAGACGATCCTCGAGTCGTCGGACGACCTGTACTCGGACGGGTGGGACCCGATCGTCGGCCACGGCCGCGTGAACGCCCTCACGGCGGTGCAGTCTGTCCCCTAGGACCGCTGCATGCCGGTAGGAACGGTGTCCGGGCAGGACTTTTCCGTGCGAGGCAGAACAAACTCCGCGTGGCGCGGAGCGGCGAGACGACGCGACGCCTCCGGCCCGCTCGATGGGCTACCTGTAACGGGAGGAACTAATGCGCTTCGCGCTGCGCCGCCGCGTCCACTCGATCGCGCTCGTGGCGATCGTC
>JALZEG010000008.1 GCA_030862185.1 Actinomycetota bacterium | reverse complement strand
CGTCGATCGCGCGCCAGGTCTCGAGGTCGGTGACGATCTCGACGTGGGCGGCACCTTCGGGGGCGCGCACGTCGCAGCCCGAGCGCGTGAACACGACGTCGCGGACCGTGCGGCCGATGCGAAGGCGGTAGCGCGTCCCGGCAGGGAGAGGGACGTCGCGCAGCCGCCGCGGAAGTGACTCGATCAGCGCGGCAGTACGCGTCCCCGGCACGTTTTCGACCTTAGATCACGCGTCGGCGGCACCGGGGCATTTGACCTGCTCGGTCAGCCGTCGAGCAGCCGGGCCGCGACGATCTCGCGCTGGCGTGATCCCGGCCCCTCGAACGCGTCGATCCACTGCGCGCGCTTGTAGTAGCGGTGCAGCACGTGCTCCCAGGTGAAGCCGACGCCCCCGTGGACCTGGATCGCCCTCTCGCACGCGAACACCGCGGCCTCGCCCGCCGCGGACTTCGCCGCCGCGACCGCGGCCGGCGCCCCCTCGTCGGCCTCGTCGACGCACCACGCGGCCCAGTACGCGAGCGACCGCGCCAGCTCGACCGCCGTGTACGCGTCCGTCACCTGGTGCGACACCGCCTGGTACGTGCCGATCGGCTTGTCGAACTGCTTCCGCTCGCTCACGTAGCCCCGCGCCATGTCGACCACCGCCGAAGCCAGCCCGACGGCCTCGACCGAGAGCGCGGCAAGCGCCCGCAGCCGGGCCTGTTCGAGGACGCCGGCGGCCGGACCCGGCTCCACCACCAGCTCCGCCGGCGCGCCGTCGAGCGACAGCCGGCCGAGCCGCCGCGTCGCGTCGACGGTCGGCAGCACCGACATCGACGCGTCGCTCGTCTCGACCGCCCACAGCCCGAGCCCGTCGGCGGAGCGCGCGGCGACCACGACGAACGCGCACGCGCCGAGGTCCGGCACGACGTCCTTCTCCCCCGTCAGCGTCCAGTCCCCGCCGTCCTGCGCGGCCTTCGTCCCCACCGACTCGAGGTCTGCGAACAGGTACGGGCCGTCGGGCTCGGCCCACGCGAGCGTCGCGGCCTCGCCACCTGCGATCCGCCCGAGGTAGCCCTCCCGGTCTCGCAGCGCGGGAGCCGCAAGCGCGACGGACGACCAGTACGGCCCGGGATACAGCGCGCGCCCCAACTCCTCGATCACCACCGCTTCGTCGAGGAACCCCATACCCGCGCCGCCCGCGCTCTCCGGGAGCGCGAGCCCGGTCCAGCCGAGCTCCGCCATCTCCGGCAGCGACGACGGGTCCCAACCCTCGTCGCCGGTCGCGAGCTCGGCGGCCCTGCCCTCCGGCAGACGGTCGCGCGTCCACGACGCGACCGCGTCGCGGAGCATCTGCTGCTCTTCGGAGAAGGCGAAGTCCACTAACGGCTCCTCGGGAGGCCGAGCACGCGCTCGGCGACGATGTTGCGGAGGACCTCTGACGTCCCGGCCTCGATGGTGTTGCCGCGGCTGCGCAGCTGCTGGTACTGCCAGTAGCCGTTCCACGGCCCCTCGGGCCCCTCCATCTGCGCGCGGGGGCCGAGGATCTCGAGCGCGAGCTTCGTCAGGCGCTGGTTGGACTCGGACCAGTGCAGCTTCGCGATGCTGCCCTCGGGCCCGGGGACGCCGGTCTTCACGAGACCGGTCAGCGCGCGGTAGTTCGTGAAGCGCAGCTCCTGGAGCTCGATCCACTGCCGCGCGATCCGGTCGCGGAACAGCAGGTCCTCCGAGGCGAGGCGGCCGTTCGTGCGGGTCTCCTTCGCCAGGGCGACGAGGTTCTTGACGAGGACCTCGAGGCGCGCCGTCAGCGCGAACCCGAGCGTCCCGCGCTCGTGCATCAGCGTCGTCATCGCGACCGCCCAGCCCCCGTCGACCTCGCCGAGCACGTTCGCGGCCGGGACCCTGACGTCGGTGAAGAAGATCTCGTTGAACTCCGGGTCGCCCGTGATCTGGCGTAGCGGCCGCACCTCGACCCCCGGCGCGTGCATGTCCGCCAGCAGGTACGTGATGCCCTTGTGCTTCGGCGCCGACGGGTCCGTGCGGACCATGAGGATGCAGTGGTCGGCGATGTGCGCGAACGACGACCACACCTTCTGTCCGTTGACGACGAAGTCGTCGCCGTCGCGCTCTGCGCGCGTCCGCAGCGACGCGAGGTCCGATCCCGATCCCGGCTCGGAGAACCCCTGGCACCAGATCTCCTCACCGGACAGGATCTTCGGGAGGTAACGCGCCTTCTGCTCGTCGGTGCCGTGGACCATGATCGTCGGCCCCGCCATCCCGAGGCCGATGATCCCGAGGTGCTCCGGCGTCTCGGCCCGCGCGATCTCCTCGAGAAAGATCGCCTGGTGCGTGTACGGCGCACCCGCGCCGCCGTACTCCTGAGGCCACGTCAGGCCGGCGTACCCGCCCTCGGAGAGCGTGCGCGCCCAGTCCCGCGCCGTCTGCTCGTCGCCGCGCCCGCCGGAGGGGCCGCGCGTCGACCAACCCTCGGGAAGGTTGCTGTCGAGCCAGTGGCGGAGCTCCGACCTAAACGCGGCCTCTTGCGGCGTGTCGCGGAAATCCACGGCGGCATCTTAGGCGGCCTTCCGGGGACAAAAGCCCCCCGTCCCGGAGTAGGCTCTCCCTCCGGCCGCAGGGTGGCGGCCGAGCCAAAAACCTCGGGGGGACCGCGGTCGCCCGCGAGCAACGTCCATCGGTGGGAGACCCATGCTCGAGACCGAGATCAGCATCAAGGGCCTGACCAAGTCGTTCGGCCCCCAGACGGTCCTGGAAGACATCACGCTCGACATCCCCAAGGGCAAGATCACGCTGATGCTCGGTCCCTCGGGAACGGGCAAATCCGTATTCCTCAAGCACCTCGTCGGCCTGCTCAAGCCCGACCGCGGCGAGATCTGGATCGACGGGAAGAACGTCCCCGCGCTGAACGAGAAGGAGCTCTTCGAGGTCCGGCGCAAGTTCGGCGTGCTGTTCCAGGACGGCGCGTTGTTCGGGTCGATGAACATCTTCGACAACGTCGCCTTCCCGCTGCGGCAGCACACGCGCAAGAAGGAGTCGGAGATCAAGCAGATCGTCGACGAGAAGCTCGGGATGGTGGGCCTCACCGGCGCGGAGAAGAAGCTCCCCGGCGAGATCTCCGGAGGCATGAAGAAGCGGGCCGGCCTCGCCCGCGCCCTCGTCCTCGACCCCGAGATCGTCCTGTTCGACGAGCCCGACTCCGGCCTCGACCCCGTGAGGACGGCCTTCCTCAACGAGCTGACGATGGACCTGAACCGCCAGCTCAAGGCGACGTTCATCGTGGTCACGCACGACATCGCCACGGCGCGCAAGGTCTCCGACTTCATCGGGATGCTCTACCGGCGCAACCTCGTCCGCTTCGGCCCCGCCCGCGAGATGTTCGAGTCCGAGATCCCGGTCGTGCGCCAGTTCCTCTCCGGCGACACCGAGGGCCCCATCGGGATGTCGGAGGAGAAGGACTCGACGAAGGGCATAGCGAGCAGCTCCGGGTTGACCGCGCAGGAGACGGAGGAGATGGAGCGCGCCGCGGGGGCGCCGGCCGAGGGGCAGGGTGGCGCGAGCGTGAACGAGGAGCCGGCCACGACGCGGAGGAAGAGCATCTAGTCATGGCGGCACCGATGCGGACACTCGTCGTCGAGACGGGGAACATGTTCGCCATCACTCTCGAGGCCTTCCGGATCATGTGGAAGCCCCCGTACCCCTGGCGCGAGTTCGTCCGTCAATCGTGGTTCATCGCCAGCGTCTCGATGATCCCGGCGGTCCTCGTGTCGATCGCCTTCGGCGCCACTATCGCCCTCCAGGTCGGCAACGTCGCGCGCCAGCTCGGCGCGGAGTCGCAGACCGGGGCGGCGATGGTGCTGGCGGTCGTGCGGGAGGCCGCGCCGATCGTCGCGGCGCTGCTGATCGCGGGAGCCGGCGGATCGGCGATGTGCGCCGACATCGGCAGCCGCAAGATCCGCGACGAGATCGCGGCGATGGAGGTGCTCGCCGTCAACCCGATCGCGACGCTGGTCGTGCCCCGCATCTGGGCCGCGATCTTCGTGGCGATGCTGCTCGACGGCTTCGTCTCAGTCGCCGGAATCCTCGGCGGCTACTTCTTCAACGTCATCATCCAAGGAGGTACGCCCGGTGCGTATCTCGCCTCCTTCTCGTTACTCGCCCAGACCGCGGACCTCATCGTCGCGATCCTGAAGGCGGGGGTCTTCGGCCTCGTCGCGGCCATGGTCGCCGTGTACTTCGGCTTCTACGCGAAGGGCGGCCCGAAGGGCGTGGGCGACGCGGTGAACCGCGCCGTCGTCGTGACGTTCATGCTGATCTTCT
>JALZEG010000001.1 GCA_030862185.1 Actinomycetota bacterium | reverse complement strand
TTCGCGTGCCGCATCTGGAAGCTGCGCGCGACCGACCTCAACCAGGGCGTCGTCTACGGCATCCACACCGCGGAGACCCAGCTCGACGAGCGCCTCTGCACGCGCTTCGACTACGACGAGGTCCTGGGGACCGCGCTGAACCGGTTCTGCGTCCAGGCCGTCGTCGGGTATCCGCTGACGGTGTACGGCAAGGGGGGCCAGACGCGCGGGTTCCTCAACGTCGTCGACACGATCCAGTGCGTCCGGCTCGCGCTCGAGAACCCCGCGGCCCCCGGCGAGTACCGCGTCTTCAACCAGTTCACCGACCAGTTCTCGGTCAACGACCTCGCGACGATCGTCGCCCGCGTGGGCGCGTCGAAGGGGATCAACGTCGTCGTCGACCACCTGACGGACCCGCGCATCGAGGCCGAGGAGCACTACTACAACGCGACCCACACGAAGCTGGTCGAGCTCGGCCTGAAGCCGCACCTGCTGACCGACGACGTCGTCGGCGACATCCTCGACACGATCCAGCGGTACAAGGACAGGATCCTGCTGGGGCCGATCGCCCCCCGGACGAAGTGGGACCCGCGGGCCTGACTCAGGCGCGCCGCGAGAGGAGACTCGACATGACGGACCCGGCACCTGGTCGACCGCCACGTCGACCTCGATGGGTGAACGTCCTTGCCGTCGTCGCGGTCCTCGTCGTCGCGCTCGTCATAGTGATCGCCGTCGTGAGCGGCGGTGAACACGGCCCCGGGCGACACATCCCCGGCGGGGGCAATCAGGGCAACCACACTCCACCGGTCGAGCACAGCTCCTGAGCCGAGACCGGCCGTGATGATGAAGCCAGCCGTACGGAAGGTCGCCTTGAGCGCGCACCTGAGTTTCTCCGTCGGGTGGATCGGAGCGGTCCTTGCGTATCTCGCGCTCGGCGTCACGGCTGCGAGTAGCTCCGATACCGCCCGCGTGCGCGGCTCGTGGATGGCGATGGAGCTGATCGGGTGGTACGTCATCGTGCCGCTCGCCCTCGCGTCGTTTCTCACAGGATTGGTGATGGCCCTGGGGACGAAGTGGGGCTTGTTCCGCCACTACTGGGTCTCTATCTCGTTCGTGCTCACGCTCGGCGCGACGGTCGTCTTGCTCTTGCACATGCCGACGGTCACCTCGACCGCTGAGGTGGCCCGGACGGCGGGGGCCGAGGATCTCGAGTCGCTCGGCGGCGACCTCCTCCATCCCGGAGTCGGCCTCCTGATCCTGTTGGTCGTCCAGGTCCTCAACCTCTACAAGCCCCCGGGCCTTACTCGCTACGGGTGGCGCAAGCAACAGGAGCTACCCGGACGAAGTGGGACCCGCGGGCCTGACCCGACCGCGCAGGACTGACCTCCCGGGCGGAGAACCCTGGGGGAAAGAATCCCCGGACGACCCTGGAGATGACAGTCATGCGCAAGGCACTCGCAACGCTGATCGCCCTCGGGCTCGTGGCCAGCTTCGCGGCGAGCCCGGCCCTCGCCGGCAAGAAGAAGAAGAAGGTCACGAAGACGATCGAGGAGACCATCGACGTCACCGCGATTCCGTTCCCGAACCTCTCGAGCCACACCGGCACGCCCACGCCCGGCTGCAGCGCCGGCGAGGAGGGCGTGCACAAGCTGACGAAGTCGTTCGAGACGCCCGGCGCAGGCAAGCTGACGCTGTCGATGTCGGGCTTCGACGGCGACTGGGACCTCTACGTGCTCGACGGCGACGTCGCGATCGCCCGCTCGGACAACGCGCAGGTCCCCGACATGGCGCCGCCCGAGGAGAAGATCGAGATGGCGCTCGCCAAGGGCAAGACCTACGACCTCGTGATCTGCAACTGGGCCGGTGAACCTCAGGCGTCGGCCAACCTCAAGTACGTCTACTCGCTCTAAGCGACACGGATTTCCGACGAGGGGGCCTCAGGCCCCCTCGTTTGCTTTCGGGGGGAGCTTCTCGCCCGGCGGCAGCCGCAGGAAGTCGTAGACGACGCCGATCGGGTCGAAGCCGAGCTTGCTGTAGAGCTCCTTCGGCCAGTCGTCGAAGTCCGCGACCAGGAAGACGAAGTCGCACCCTGCCGCCCGGGCGGCCGCCACGGCCGTCAGCACCGTCGCGCGCGCGAAGCCCCGGCCCCGGTAACCCTCGCGCGTCGACACGTCCTCGACCTGGGCCGTCGCACCGTCCGAGTACAGCTCGCACACCGAGACCGCCGTGCCGTCCTCCTCGACGCCGTAGCGCCTGAAGTCCACCAGGTCCTCCTTGAGGCGGTCCTTCTCGAGGAGCTGCGTCACGACCTCGTCGTCGAAGGCCTCGGGCGCGGACGCCATGAACCAGCGCTTCGCCTCCCAGTGGGTGGCCTCGTCGAGCTCGCGGACCGGGGCCCGCGGCGTCGCGTCGTCCGGCTCCCGGAGCTGGCCCATGAACAGGAACCTCCGCACCTCCCAGCCGGCCGCGCGGAAGCCGGGGGCCAGGCGCGCGCCAGCGACCTCGTCGGGCACGACCACGCGCCGGTGGAGGTGGCCCGCGGCGCCGTGCAGACGGTCGGCCTCCGCGACCAGGCGCTCGACGGTCGCCGACGCATCCGGTCGCTCGACGCGCAGCGCGTTGAGGTCGTAGACGCGGTGGAAGGTGTCGTTGAAGATCGCCCGGCCCCACGCGAACGGCTCCACCCGCTCGGCGGCGGCGTCCTGCATCCCGTGCTCGAACGCGACAGCGCGGGCGAAGCAGTCCTCAGGCACCCGCGTCTACGCCGGCGACGACGGCCTCCGCGATCTCCTGCGTCGTCGCGGGCGGACCGTCCGGTTCGAGGTCGGCGGGCCGCGGCCCCCGCGCCAGCACCGCGGCGACCGCGTCCTCGAGCCGTCGCGCTTCCGGGCCCATGTCCAGGTGCCGCAGCATGAGCACGGCCGACAGGATCATCGCGATCGGGTTCGCCATCCCCTTGCCGGCGATGTCCGGCGCGGAGCCGTGGGTCGGCTCGAACACCGCGTAGTCCTTTCCGAGGTTCATCCCCGGCGCGACCCCGAGCCCTCCGATCAGGCCCGCGCAGAGGTCGGAGATGATGTCGCCGTACAGGTTGGGCAGCACGATGACGTCGAGGTCGTCGGGGTGCCATACGAGCCACATCGCGAGCTCGTCGACCTGCATCTCCTCGAAGCCGACGTCGCGGTAGTCCTCCGCCCGCCGCAGCCCCGTCTCGAGCCACACGCCGTCGGAGAACTTCATGATGTTCGCCTTGTGGCCGAGCGTCACCTTGCGCCGCCGGTGCTTCTTGGCGAGCTCGAACGCGAACTCGACGATCGCGCGGGTGGCCGAGACGGATATCGGCTTCACCGAGATCCCGGTGTCGCGGGCCGTGCCGTAGCCGTGCATGTACTTGAGGAAGCCGCGGAGCTTCTCGAGCTGCGGCGTGCCGCACTCGAACTCGATCCCCTCGTAGAGGTCCTCGGTGTTCTCGCGGACGACGACCAGGTCGATGTCGGTGAACCGCGACGGGACTCCGGGATAGAGCCGGCACGGCCGGACGCTGGCGAAGAGGTCCAGCTCCTGGCGCAGCGCGACGTTTATCGACCTGAAGCCCGTTCCTACCGGGGTAGTAACGGGGCCCTTCAGGGCCACCTTGTTGGTCCTGATCGAGTCGAGGACGTGAGGGGGCAGGGGTGTCCCGTGCGACTGAATCGCCGGCACGCCCGCCTCGTGCACCTCCCACTCGATGCCCGCGCCCAGGGCGTCGACGACCCGCCGCGTGGCGGCAGAGACCTCGGGGCCGATCCCGTCGCCGGGGATCAAGGTGATGGTCGGCACCGGGACAGGATATTCGGCGCCCCGCGAGCAACTTTTTGTGCTGGTCCGCCGTCTTAAACGGCAACACCGGTGACTGATGGGCCGCCGGTGCGTATGGTTGTTCCAGGGTGCGGCCCAGCGCTGGGCAGGGCCACGAGCAGGAGGAAACAGGTGACCTCATCGCCTTTGGGTGGCTGGGCCACGCGCGCCGTGGGCGCGTTCGTCGTCGTATTAGTGCTGGGTTCCCTCCTGTATTCGGCTCCCGCAGTGGCCGTTCCGGTCCAGGGCTGCCCGGAGCAGGAGATCATGCCGGTCGCCGACGTGCGCAGGGGCATGATCGGCGAGGGCCTCACGGTCTACTCCGGGAACGACCCCGAGAGGTTCGTCGCCGAGATCCTCGGCGTGCTCGAGAACGGCATCGCGCCGGGCCGCGACATGATCATCGTCGAGGTCTCCGGCCCCGTCATCGACCGCGCCGGAGGGTCCTGGTTCGGGATGTCGGGCTCTCCCGTCTACGTCGACAACAAGCTCGTCGGGGCGTTCGCCTGGGGCCTGACCTTCGGGACGACCAACCTGGGCGGGCTGACCCCTGCCGAGGACATGGTGAAGGTCCTCGGGTATCCGGAGGCCGGGCCGGAGGACGACTCCGAGCAGGAGGGCACGCCGCCGACCTACACGCGCCGGACCGTGCGCGTGCCCCGGCGCATGCAGGCCCGCCTGGCGCGGCAGACGGCCGCGACCGAGCGGCAGATGGCCGGCGGGTTCCGGCAGCTCCCCGTCCCGTTCAGCATCTCGGGCATGTCCGACCGCCGGCTGGACCATGTGCGGGCGGTGCTCGACGACGAGCGCATGCCGCTGATCCCGTACCGGGGCTCCTCGGCTCAGGGCGGCTCGACCACCCAGATCGATCCCTCGACCGAGCCGCTCCAGGCGGGTGACTCGTTCGCGGCGGCGCTCTCGTACGGCGACATCACCGCGGCCGGGATCGGGACGACGACGATGGTCTGCAACGGCAAGGCCCTCGCCTTCGGGCACCCGTTCTCGTTCGAGGGCAAGACGTTCCTCGGCGCGAACCACGCGGAGGCGATCACGATCGTCGAGGACCCGATCTTCGGCTCGTACAAGCTCGCGAACGTCGGTCCTCTCGTCGGCGTCGTCGACCAGGACCGGCTCGCCGCGATCCGCGCGGACCTGTCCGAGGGCCCGGTCCTCATCCCGGTGACGTCGTCGGTGAGCGCGCTGAACACGAACCTGTCGCGCGACGGGCGGACCGACGTCGTGGAGACCGAGTTCGTCCCGTTCCTCGCGTTCGGGCACCTCGTGCTCAACATCGACTCCGTCTTCGACCAGTTCAGCGGCGGTAGCGCCACGCTCTCGTGGACGATCGAGGGCGAGGGCGAGACCACCGGTCCGTTCACGCTTACGCGCAGCAACCTCTACGCGGACGAGTTCGACATCTCGTTCGGGTCTTCGTTCGAGTTGCTCGGAAACCTCTTCACGCTACTCGGCAACGACTTCGAAGAGGTGCGGTTCACGAGCGTCGACGTCGACGCAACCGTGAAGGAGGACGTCGAGCTGTACCGCATCCACGACGTGCTGGTCTCGCTCAACGGAGGCGACTACCTCGAGCGCCGGCGTCTGCGGGCGGGCCCCGGCGACCTGATCGGGATGCAGGTCATCCTCACCGACTTCGAGGAGACCGAGGAGAGGGCGGTCGAGCTGGCGATCAAGCTGCCGCGGAAGATCCGCGGTGAGTCGACCATCGAGATCACCGGCGGCTCGGCCGGCGGCGCGGGCGTGGAGTGCTTCTTCTTCGGCGAGGACTGCGAGACCGAGGAGGAGGTCGACTCCCTCGCGGCGCTGATCGACGCGCTGGAGGACAGCCCGCACAACAACGAGCTGCTCGCGCGGCTGCGCAACGGCCGCAGGGGCAAGATCCGCGCTACGGACGCCGAGGTGCTGGACCAGGTGGTGCAGGGACGCAAGCGGATACGGATCCTGGCGCCGCGGCGCCGCGGTCGCGGCGGCGGCAGCAGCGAGCCGAAGCCGATCGGCTGAGGACCGCTTGATTGCGTAGCGCAGCCAACCCGGGGGGGCCGCTCAGGCCCCCCCGGGCTCGTTTGGGGGCCGTGGCCGCGGTTCTCTGCGTGCTCGCCGGTGCCGCCCCGACACCGGCCCGGGCGGCCGAGGTCCACGTCCGGTGGAAGACGCCGGCCGGGACGATCGTCCCGCAGGGGCTGCCGCTGCGGTTCGAGGCCGTCGTCGCGAACCCGTCTGACGGCGCGCTGACGCTGTCGCTGTCCTTCGATCTCCACCCGGACGGCGAGCCCGAAAGCGCCGTCGCGTTCGAGCGCTGGACCGGCTCGGTCGCGGGCGGATCCTCGGTGCGCGTGCGGGGCCGCGTGACGCCTGCGCAGTGGTTCGCGGAGAAGGGCGCGTTCCGCATCTCGGTCAGGTCCACGGTGGCGGTGCCGGGGCTGCGCTTCCGCGTCACCGACCCTCCCGTCGCCGTCCCCGCGTTCGACGACGTGACGGACGAGGCCGGGCTCGCGACGCAGCATGACGCGACGATCGAGTGCGACGGCTACTCGGCCGGAGCGGCGTGGGGCGACGCCGACGGCGACGGAGACCTCGATCTCTACCTCCCGCACCAGGACGGTCCGTCGCAGCTATGGCTCAACGAGGAGGGCACGTTCACCGACGTCGCGGACGAGCGCGGCGTCGCGGCGGCAGGAGACTCCGCGACGGCCGCGGTGTTCGCCGACTACGACAACGACTCGGACCAGGACCTCTACGTCGTCAACGACGGGCCGAACCGGCTCTTCGCCAACGACGGCTCGGGCCGGTTCGAAGACGTCGCGCCGGCGGCCGGCGTCGGCGAGCCGGGGCCGGGATCCAGCGCCGCGTGGGGCGACTACGACTCCGACGGCCACCTGGACCTCTTCGTCGTGAACTGGGCGCGCTGCGGGAGCAGCTCCGACTACACGTACTACGACGACGCGCTCTTCCACAACGAGGGCGACGGGACGTTCACCGACCGGACGGAGCTGCTCGAGTCGACCGGCTCGACGACCGGCGCGGGGTTCCAGGGCGCGTGGTTCGACTACGACGGCGACGGGGACGTCGACCTCTACCTCGGGAACGACTACGGGGGGCCGCGGCCGGAGGGCAACTACCTGTGGCGCAACGACGGCCCCTCCCGCGCCGGCGCATGGCGGTTCACGAACGTATCGATCCCGTCGGGGACGGCGCTGCACATGAACACCATGGGGATCGGCCTCGGCGACTACGACCGCGACCTCGACCTCGACATGGCGCTGTCGAACATCGAGGCGACCGCGCTCTTGCGCAACCGCGGCGACGGGACGTTTCGTGACGTTGCCGCGCGCGCGGGGGTCGGGAGACCGAACCAGCGCGTGCGGGAGAAGTCGATCACCTGGGGGCTGGCATTCGCGGACCTCAACCTCGACGGGTGGGAGGACCTGTACGTCGTGGGCGGATCCCTCGCGCAGGAGAACCGTCCGGAGCCGCAGCCCAACGCGACGTTCGTGAACCTGCGTCATGGACGTTTCGCCGACCTCAGCGCGGCGAGCGGAGCGGCCGACGACCAGGTCGGGCGCGGGCTGTCGCTCGCGGACTACGATCGCGACGGCCGCGTCGACCTCTACGTCGTCAACCAGGGGGAGCGGCCGCTCCTCTACCGCAACGTGACGCGCCTCGGAGCGCGGCACTGGCTCGAGGTCGACCTCACCGGCCGCGCGGGTCGCCTCGACGAGACGCTCGATGGAAACGCGAGCAACCGGGACGGCTGCGGCGCCACGCTGGTGGCGACCGTCGGCCGGGCGAAGCTGCTGCGGCAGGTCTTCTGCGGCTCCGTCGGGCTCGGCGGCGGGAGCGACACCGTCGTCCACTTCGGCCTGGGCCGGGCGCGGCAGGTCGACGCGCTGCGGATCGTGTGGCCCTCGGGACGGGTGCAGACGCTGAAGGACGTGGCGGGAGACCGGGTGATCGAGGTCGAGGAGCCGAGGGGGCGATGAGGCGGCTGCTGCTACTCCTGGTGCCGTCGTTGGTCGGGCTCGCGCTGGCGCCCCCGGCCGCGCCGCTCGAGCCCGTCGCGCGTCCGTGGTTCCTCCAGGCCTTCGACCAGTTCCGCCCGGAGCCACCGCCGGCGGACGGCTCGCGCCGCACGAAGACGGAGCTCCGCGAGCTCCTCCGGCTGCAACGCGAGCGGACCGAGCGCCAAGTGCGCGTCGCTCGGAGATGGGGCAGAGGACCGGCGACGATCCCGTGGACGCGCGTCGCGCTCGACTCGATCCGGACGATGCGCTCCGCGGCGTTCCCGACCCGCTCGGCCCGAGCTCTCGCGCTCTTCCACCTCGGGATGCACGACGCGCTCATAGCCGCAGACGACGCGCGGGCGGCTTACCGCCGCGCCCGTCCCCGGTCGCTCGACGACCGCATCGATCCTCTGCTGCGCGCCCGCGGCACGTCCTATCCCGACGAACGCGCGGTAGCAGCCGGTGCTGCCGGCGCGCTGCTGTCGTACCTGTTTCCCGACGCGCCCCCGGGGAAGTTCGAGCGCCTCGCGGCGCAGGCCGCGGAGTCGCGGCTGTGGGCGGGCGTGGCCTACCGCAGCGACGTCCGGCGCGGCCTCGACATGGGTCGAGCGGTCGCGGCCCTCGTGATCGAGCGCGCCGGGGCCGACGGGCACGACCGCCCCTGGGACTTCGCGGCCGACCGCCTCTGCTCGACCGAGGGTTGCACGGGCGAGGACGAGGCGCACTGGGTGCCGACGCCGACCGGCTTCCAGTACCCGCCCACGGACCCGATGGCGTCGAAGTGGGAGACGTACCTCATGGAGAGCCCGGGCCAGTTCCTCCCGCCGCCCCCGCACGAGTACGGATCGGCGGAGTTCATGAACGAGCTCGAAGAGGTGAAGCGGCTCTCGGCGGAGGCGACGGAGGACGAGCAGGAGCTGGCCTTCTTCTGGGACGACGGCCCGGGGACGTACTCGCCCGCGGGGCACTGGAACGACATAGCGATCGACCTCGTCCGCAACCGGGGGCTGGACACGATGGAGACCGCGCGGGCGTTCGCGCTGATGAACGCGGCCATACGCGACGCGTTCGTCGCGACGTGGCACGCGAAGTACCACTACTGGAGCATCAGGCCGGTCACCGCGATCAGGCGCGCGAACATCGCCGGCGCGCCGAACCCGCACTACGAGCCGGGATGGCTCCCGAACCTCTCGACCCCGCCGTTCCCGGCGTATCCGTCGGGGCACTCCGCTGAGTCCGCGGCAGCGGCACGCGTGCTGCAGTACCTGATGCCGGACTCGGGGGAGCCGGCGAAGGCGATAGCAGACGAGATGGGGGCCGCCGGGAGCATCGACGACCTCGCCGAGCAGGTCGCGTACTCACGTCTCGTGGGCGGCATCCACTTCCGCTCGGACAACGATGCCGCCCTGATCCTGGGCCGCCGCATAGCCGCGCTGGCGATAGAGCGCGTCCCTTAGCCCGAACCCCTCGGAGCGGGACCTCGCTCTGGTATGAATCCGCTGGGCAAGACGGGCATGTCCGAGCGGGAGAGGGGTGGGATCCACATGGCGACGTCGGCGCCGGTGCGCGGGGGCAGTCTCGACGGGTACTTCCGGATCGCCGAGCGCGGCTCCAGCGTGCGCACCGAGGTGATCGCGGGCCTCACGACGTTCATGACGATGGCCTACATCCTGTTCCTGAACCCCGCGATCCTCAGCGTGCCCGATCGCAACGGCGACGTCCTCGCACCGACCGCGGTCCTGACGGTCACCGCGCTCGCCGCGGGGATCACCACGCTCGCGATGGGCGCGTACGCCAACTATCCGTTCGCGATCGCAGCCGGCCTCGGCCTCAACGCCGTCGTCGCCTTCCAGCTCGTCGGCGGGAACCAGCTGACGTGGCCAGAGGCGATGGGCGTCGTCGTGACGGAGGGCGTCATCATCCTGGTCCTCGTCCTGACGAAGTTCCGCCAGGCCGTGATGGAGGCGGTCCCGCTGCCGCTCAAGCAGGCGATCGCCGTCGGGATCGGGTTGTTCATCACGATCATCGGGCTCGTCGACGCGGGCTTCGTGACCTCGACGACGATCCCGGCGCCGCCGCTGCAGCTCGGCACCGGAGGTGAGCTCCAGGGGTGGCCCGTCACCGTCTTCGTCATCGGTCTCCTGATCACCATCTTCCTGTTCGTCCGGCGCGTGCGCGGTGCTCTGCTGATCGGGATCCTCAGCACGACCGCCGTCGCGGTGATCGTGAACGAGCTGTTCCTCGACGGCGAGGGTTTCACGGGCAAGGCCAAGATCGGCTCGCCCGTCGACCTGCCGTCCGGAAGCGACTTCGGCCTCATCGGCGACTTCTCGTTCGGGTTCTTCGCCGAGATGGGCGTCATCGCGGCCGTGCTCGCGATCTTCACGATCATGCTGTCGGACTTCTTCGACACGATGGGCACCGCGGTCGGCCTGGGCCGCGAGGCGGGGCTGCTCGACGAGCAGGGACGTCTCCCCGACGTGGACAAGGTGCTGGTGGTCGACTCGGCAGCCGCGGCCATCGGCGGCGCGTTCTCGGCGTCGTCGAACACGACCTACATCGAGAGCGCCTCGGGCATAGCGGAGGGCGGGAGGACCGGCCTCACGTCCATCGTCGTCGGGAGCCTGTTCCTGCTCTCGATCCTGTTCTCGCCGCTCGCCGAGATAATCCCGCTCGAGGCGGCCGCGCCGGCGCTCGTTGTCGTCGGCTTCCTGATGATGACGGCGGTCCGGGACATCCCGTGGGACGACTTCGACCTCGCGCTGCCGGCGTTCCTGACGATCGTGCTGATGCCGTTCACGTACTCGATCACGAACGGGATCGGCGCGGGCTTCATCTCCTACGTCTTCGTCAAGGCGACGCGGGGCCGGACGGGCGACGTCGCGCCGATGATGTGGGTCGCCGCCGCCGCGTTCGTCGTGTACTTCGCCATCTTCTACGTGCGCGACATCGTCACCTAGCATTACGGGGTGACACCCGAGAGACCGCCGCGCGCCCTGGTGATCGCGCTCGGCGGCAACGCGCTGCAGCGCCCGGAGGACGACGACTCGGTCGCGGGCGACTTCGAGCGCACGCGGGAGACCGCACGGCACCTCCGGCCCCTGGTCGCGTCGGGAGACTGGCGCGTCGTCGTGACGCACGGCAACGGACCGCAGGTCGGCAACCACCTCCTGCGCAGCGAGCTCGGCCACGAGCACGGCGACACACCGTTGCTGCCGCTCGAGGTGTGTGTCGCCGACACGCAGGGCGGGATGGGCTACATGATCCAGCAGGCGCTGGCGAACGAGCTCGGCCGCGCCGGTGTTCCGGCGGTCGTCGCGTCGCTCGTGACGCAGGTCCTCGTCGACGTCTCCGACCCCGCGTTCGAGAGCCCGTCGAAGCCGGTCGGTGAGATGGTCCCCGCCGAGAGAGTTGCGGAGCTCGAGGCGCGCGGGTGGACGCTGGTCGAGGACCGCCGCCGCGACGCGTGGCGCCGGGTCGTCGCTTCCCCGGAGCCGGTCGAGATCGTCGAGGCCGAGGCGGTGAGATCGCTCGTCGACGCCGGCGTGACGGTCGTCGCGGGAGGGGGCGGCGGCATCCCCGTCGTGCAGCGCGAGGACGGTTCCCTCGAGGGCATGGCGGCGGTGGTGGACAAGGACCTCGCGTCGGCGCTGCTCGCCGCAGACCTGCGCGCCGCGGGGCTCGTGATCCTCACCGACGTGGACCGGGTGGCGCTCGGGTTCGGCTCGCCGCAGGAGAGGCCGATCGACCGCATGAGCGTCCGCGACGCGCGCCGCTATCTGGAGGACGGCGAGTTCCCGCCGGGGAGCATGGGGCCGAAGGTCGAGGCGGTCTGCCGGTTCGTCGAGTCCTCCGGCGGGACCGGCGTCATCACGTCGATCGAGCGCTGCGAGGACGGCGTGTACGGACGTGGGGGGACGCTGATCGTTCCCTGAGGCGTGGCGCGCGCCACAGCCGAGTCACCGATTGCCGCACAGGCTGATCCACGTGAAGCGTCTCCTCGTGGTCGTCGCGCTCACCGCGCCGTTCGCCGCATCGACCGCGGCCGCGCAGGAGCCAGCGCTGTGGCTGACGCCGCCGGTGGACGCTCCCGTCGCGGTTCGCTTCGAAGCACCCGAGCGCAAGTGGAGCAGAGGGCACCGCGGCGTCGACTTCGCTGTGGCGTCCGGGACCGCAGTGCGCGCGGCTGCGGAGGGACGCGTTGCGTTCACCGGCGCGGTCGCAGGAAGCCTCGCCGTGACGATCGACCACGGCCCCTTCCAGACGACCTATTCCGCGTTGTCGAGGATCGACGTCTCCGAGGGCGACGACGTCGACCGGGGGCACTGGATCGGCACGTCCGGCCACGCGCATCCGGGCGGGGCGGCCGGGTTGCACCTCGGCGTCAAGACCGGTGACGCGTATGTGGATCCCGCGCTGTTCTTCGGCCCCGTCGACGCTGCGTCCGCGATCCACCTCGTCCCGGTGGTCGACCGCGCGTTCGAGGACGTGCCGGACGTGCTGCAGCCGTTCCCGCTGAACGTCGGCGACCACACCTCCGACTGCGTCGAACGACGCGACACGAGCGCGGCGACGGGCGCGCCCAACGACAACGTCGTGGTGGTGTTGAACGGGCTCGGCAGTCGCTCCGACGGACCGACCGACACGGACCTGTACCGGCACGCGATCGACCTATTGCGTTACCCGGCCGAGCGCGTCTACCTGTTCTCGTATGCGGGGACGGACGGTCCGCGCGCGCACGAGCCGTACGGGCCGTCGGCGACGTTCGGCGACCTCAGGGTGGCGGCGGACAAGCTGTACGACTTGCTCGCGGAGGTGGGCGAGCGCCATCCCGGCGTCGACGTGGACCTCGTCGCGCACTCGCAGGGCGGGCTCGTCGCGCGGATCTTCCTGGAGCAGCTCGCGACGACGTGGGTGCCGGGCCTGCCACGCGTCGACCACCTCGTGACCCTCGCGACGCCGCACACCGGCGCGCCCGCCGCTGACGTGCCGGCGCGCATGGAGGGATCCATTGCGGGGGCTGCGTTGAACGACGTCCTCTCGGGGCTCGCGCGCAAGACCGGCTTGTTCCCCGACCCGCGGGCGGAGGCGGTGGAGCAGCTGTCGCCGTCGTCCGCGTTGCACGGCCTCCTGGCGCGCGAGGACGTGGCGTTCGGGACGCGGGTTCTGTCGCTGGCCGTGCCGGACGACGTGGCGGTGCCGGCGCACCGGGCCCGGCTCGAGCACGAGCGGAGCCTCGTCCTGCCGCCGGCCGGGGGGTTCGCGCACAGCCGCATCGTCGAGTCGGCTCGGGCTGCCGCGGTCGCCCACGACTTCCTTGCGCGACGCGGCCCCCTCGTGCCCGGGCGGGTGGAACGAGTGGGGGCCGCGCCTGGGCCGGTTGATCGAGCTGGTGGAGAACCGGATCTGGTAGCCGGGCCCCCGCCCACCCAGGGTGGAATGAAAAGAGCCCCCACCGCCCCCGACCCACCCAGGGTGGAATGAAAAGAGCCCCCACCCCCCCGACCCACCCAGGGTGGAATGAAAAGAGCCCCCTCCGTCGGGGGGATGGGTGGGTAACGGAGGGGGCCCCAGTGGTTGTTCGTTGTGTGTGAGACAGATTGTCCCCCGGATAAGGGCCCGGGGCAACCGCCCGGCGGGCAGAGAAACCTCCTGGCGGTTGTGCATGGGGTACAAACCGGCCCATTCGGCCCGCCGCCCCCTACCATTGCGCCGTGGCCACCAACCGCCTTCCTTTCGACGCGCCCGGACTCGAGGACGACTTCCAGCGCGTCGAGGTGCGCCGCAGCGCCAAGCGCAAGAAGACGATCTCGGCCGAGATCGTCGGCGAGGCCCTGATCGTCTCGGTCCCCGAGCGGCTCTCGCGGGCCGAGGAGCACGAGTGGGTCACGCTGATGGCCCGGCGCATGTCCGAGCGGAGGCGGCGGGACCGCCTGAACTCCGACGGCGCGCTCGAGGCGAAGGCCGCGCAGCTGGCCGACCGCTACGTCGACGGCGTACGCCCCGCCGGGATCTCGTGGGTGACCAACCAGCAGTCCCGCTGGGGATCCTGCTGCCCGGACGACCGGACGATCAGGATCTCGATCGCGCTGGCCGACTACCCCGCGTGGGTCCGGGACTACGTGATAGTCCACGAGCTCGCCCACCTGGTCGTGCCCGACCACTCGGCGCGTTTCTGGGAGCTCGTCGACCGCTACCCGCTGACCGAGCGGGCGCGCGGGTTCCTGATCGCGAAGGGGATGGAAGAGGGCTAGCGCGCTCCGCGGAGGCCGGAGCCCGGGCCCCAGAAGACGACGTCGTCGAAGCCGTTCCGTTCGAGGATCCCGACCGCGAGCCCGGCCCTGACGCCCCAACCCGCGACCACGACGACGCGGCTGCGCCGCTCGAGCTCGCGGCAGCGCGGCCACAGGTCGTCCGCCGGGATCGTGACCGCGCCTTCGGGGGCCGCGGCGCCCGGGTCGGCGACGTGGAGGATCGTTCCCTCGGGTGGAGTGCCGCCGGTGACGATCTCGGTCGACGCGATCCGGTGCCCCTTGCCCGCCCACTGGTTGAGCGCGTCCTCGACGGAGCCGACGACGCTGAAGCCCCTGCCGCGCAGCGCCGCCGCGGCGAGGTTTGAGTCGCCGTAGCCGAGCTCGAGCAAGACGTACGGGACGTCGAGCGGCAGGCAGTCGCGCGCCCGGCTCGACATCCCGGGGCCGGCCTCGTAGACGACGTCGAGCGATCCGGGGACGTGCGCGTCGAGATACGGCTGCGTGGGCCGGAGGTCGACGAGCGCTCCACCCATCTCGACCACTTCGAGGGCCTCGTCGAACGTCAGCCGCTTCGGCGTCGTCGTGACTGCCATGGCGCGTACTCATACCAGACTCGTACGGCCATACTGGCTGCGTGGGCCCCCTCCTCTTCGTCGTGTTGCTCGCCGTCCCGGTGATCGAGCTCGCGGTCATCGTCCAGGTTGCGGAGGAGGTCGGCGTGTTCGAGACGATCGCGCTCCTCGTCCTCGTCTCCGTCGTCGGCGCGTGGCTGTTGAAGCACCAGGGCAGCGCGACCTGGAGGAGCCTGCAAGCGACGTCGGCGCGCGGCGAGGCGCCGACGAAGGAGGCGATCGACGGCGCGCTGATCCTCGTCGGCGGCGCGCTTCTGCTCACGCCGGGTTTCGTCACCGACGCGGTCGGGCTCCTGTTCCTGTTTCCCCCGACGCGCGCGGTCGTGAAGGGCGCGTTCCGCAGGCTGTTCGCGAGCTGGGTGGCCCGGCGTGCGGGGGCCGCGGGTCAGGTCCACAGCGCGAGGGTGACGCGCGTGCGGCGGTCGCCGGGTGACGCGGACGTCAGGTCTTCGGGTTCGGCCGGTCGGCTTCCCGCCGAGGATCCTCCAGCCGGCGAGGCCGGTTCTCCGGATACGGGATGACCGGCCCGACCATGCCCTGCTCCGGATAGGCGCCCTTGTCGAAGTCCTCCGCGGGCCGCCGGAACGCGTTCATGCGCACGCGCAGCTCCTCGGGGTACTCCCCGGCGTGGACGGGGACGCGCAGGCGCTCGGCGACGGCGGTGGCCTCCTCCACGGAGTGGTAGACCCAGCGCTGCCACCAGCCGCGCGCGTCGACGAGGACGAGCTGCGCGTCGTGGAGGCCGATGCGTACGACGACGGCCTCCGTGCCGTCCCCGTACGCGGCGACGAAGTCCTCCGGAGCGCGGAGGTTGCGCCCGCCCTCCGGGACGCCCTCGAACGGCCACGCGCGCTGCATCAGATGACGAGCCCTCCGTCGACGCAGAGGACCTGTCCGGTCACGTAGTTCGACTCGTCGGAGGCGAGGTAGACGAACGC
>JALZEG010000358.1 GCA_030862185.1 Actinomycetota bacterium | reverse complement strand
GGCTTGCGCTGCTCGCGGCGCCAGATCCGGAACGTCGCGACGGAGATGCACAGCCACGCCGCGCCCAGGACGATCCCGCCGAGGACGTCGCTCAGGTAGTGGACGCCTAGGCCGAGGCGCGACGCGGAGATGAGCAGGACCAGCGCGACGTACGCGGCGACGGCCCGCGGCCTCCAGCGCGGCGGGATCATCGGCATGAAAGCGAGCAGGAGCGTGCCGTACCCGACGGTCGAGCTCAACGCGTGGCCGGACGGGAAGCTCTTCCCGAAGGCCTCCGTGATCGGCTCGTCGAGCTCCGGGCGCGGCCGGTCGACGAGCACCTTCACCGCAGTGCTGATCGCGCCGCCGATCAGCGGCGTCGTCACCATGAACAGCGCGAGCCTCCAGTAGCCCTTCCGGTAGAACCAGTACGCGGAGCCGCCGATCGTGACGTAGAACCACGGCGGGACGCCGAGGAAGCTGAAGAAGAACGCGGCCCCCACGAGGACGCGCGAGTCGCGGATCCACTCGTGTATCGCATCGGCGACTCCCTGGTCCACCTCCGTCAGCGGTCCCGACGAGAGCACCTGCAGCAACAGATAGGAGAACGGGATCGCGACGAGCGTCGCCGCGAGCGCGTAGAGCGTGAGCCGCAGCCCGTACCGGCCGGTCGGGTCGAAGCGCCGCTGCGCCCACTCGGGCAGACCCCGTCTCATGCGTCCCTCTGCAGCGTCCGTCCGAGGACGAACGCGAACCCGAGGAGAGCGACGACCCCGGCGATCGTGATCCACGGACCCGCCTTCTCGTACGCCGCGCCGAGGAACCATCCCGCCCCGATGGTGTAGACGATCGACAACAGGCCACCTCCGAGGTCCCATGGGAAGAACTTGCCCGGCTCCATCTTCGCGGCGCCGGCGGCGGTCGCGACCGCGGCCGAGCTGAGGACCGCGAGGCGCCCGAGGAAGATCAGCTTCGGGCCCTTCCTCGCGAGAGACCTCTGCAGCCTCTCGACGCGCCCCGGCGTCAGGACGCGGGCCGCCACGCCCGACAGCTCGCCGGCGTTTATCTCGCTCGAGTAGGCGCGGCCCAGCAGGAAGAAGTGCCACACCCCGAAGATGCTGAGCGGGATCGCGGCGAGGACGAGGATCCCGAGGTTCACGTCGCCCTGCCGCGCGAGGAAGCCGCCCGCGAGGAAGATCTCCTTCGCCGGCCGCAGCAGCACCAGGACCAGGAAGTGGTCCTGGAACAGCAACGGCACCAGCGGTAGCGCGACGACTGCGAGCACCGCCCGCACGGCCGCGACCGCCAGCAGGGTCTTGCGCGTCGCCGGCGCGCGCAGGCTTTGCCGGCCGAGGACCGTCGTGCTCATCCGACGGCCTCGTGCGGGCAGTAGACGGCGAGCCGGCGCGGGAGCTTGCGCACGACTATCTCGTCCGACGACGACACGAACGTCTCGCCGTCGCGCGCCAGACGCAGCGGCCCTTCCAGCGAACGGATGCTTAGCTCCTTCACGACGAGCTGCTCGTAGACCTTGCAGCTCGCGAGCCGCCCGGTTAGCACCGCGAGGACGAGGCGCGACCGCGCGAACGGCGCGGAGCCGTCGACGTAGCGGAAGTCGATCCACCCGTCGTCGAGGCGGTTCCGCCATGACGGAGCGAAGCCGCTCGGCGAGTAGCGGCAGTTGCCGACGAAGGCCATCCACACCTTCGCCGGCCGCCCGTCGATCTCGACCGCCACCGGCTGGGAGCGACGCAGCACGCGCACGAGCGCGACGAGCACCGCCGGCCACTTCCCGAGCCTCTGCTCGAGCTTCTCGCGCATGTCGACGAGCTCGGCGTACGCGCCGAAGCTCGCGGTGTTCAGGAAGACGTGGCCGTCGATCGTCGCGGCGTCGATCTCGACGGCCTCGCCGCGCTTCACCGCGTCGATCGTGTCGCGCGGGTTCTCGATCGACAGCGCGCCGGCGAGGTGGTTGAACGTCCCGCCCGGGAAGACCGCGAGCGGCTTGCCGTGCTCGAGGGCGACCTGGGCGGCCGTGTTCACCGACCCGTCCCCGCCCGCGACGCCTACGGCCGCGGCGCGCTCGGCCCCCGCGTCGAGCGCCCGCCGCAGCTCCTTGCCGTCGGCGACCTCGACCTCTTCGACCTTGGCCCCCGGAAGCTCGGCGGTGAGGTCCGGCGCCGGTCCTCCACCGTTTCCCGAAGCCGTGTTGACGGCGACGAAGAGCCCGGCGCCGTCGGGAGAGGGATCGGCGTGCCCGTCGACGGCGAACCGCGGGGCCTGCGGCCCGTCCGACGGCGGCACCGGCCACACGCGCTGCGACACCAACGCGAC
>JALZEG010000331.1 GCA_030862185.1 Actinomycetota bacterium | reverse complement strand
GCTTGGGGACCTTCTTCAGGTCGACGAACTTCGGCCTGCGTGAAGACTTCTGCGCGTACGACTGCGGCGCCGCGGCGAGCGGCAGCAGCAGGGCGCCGGCGATGCCGACGACGGCGAGCTTCCTGGCATTGCGGATCATCTCGTGGGACCCCCAGGTTCGGTGGTGTCTCTAGTCGTTGTCTGGGGTGTTCGCCCCCGAACGTCGCCGTTCCTGCCGGATCCGGCCCCGGCCCGCTGTTACACGTTCGTTGCAGGACCGGCCGCCGAACCTGTCGAACCTGGCCATGAGAGTCCAGTCCGAGCGGACGCCTTCTAGAGAGCAGGAGAGAACGATGAGCAAGAAGCTGCTGATTTCGCTGGTGGCCGCGCTGGTGGCCGCCGTCATGGTCATGCCCCTGGGGGCCGCGCAGGCCGCCAAGAAGAAGTCCGGCCCGGTCGTGGTCGGTACCGACGCCGAGGACGACTGGGGCGACGGGAGCAACACCGCCGTGGGCGACGCCCTCGGGCAGGACCTCGTCTCCGCGACGATCGGCATGGCCGACGCGAAGACGGTCAACTTCGTCATCGGCCTCAAGTCGCTCCCGCCCATCGGTGGCGCACCCGAGGTCAGCCGTTACAGCTGGGACTTCTCGGTAGACGGCACGCACCTCGAGCTCGACGGCAAGTTCACGAACTACTCGCGCGGCGCCTGCGACCCCACGTCGGGGCAGTGCCCGCCCCCGCGGGACCCCGGCCTCCAGCCGTTCATCCTGCGCGGCGAGTGCCGCGTCGAGCCGACGCCCGTGACGAACCTCACCGTCTGCGAGGAGCTCGCCAAGATCCAGGGTGTGTTCGACGCCGCCGAGGCGACCATCACGATCCCCGTGTCGGTCGAGGCGCTGGGCGCAAAGCCGGGCTCGAAGATCACCGGCGTTGCCGGCACTTTCGGTGGGACCATCTCGGCCGCGCCTGCGGCGTTCGTGACGAGCAGCGCGATGCCGATGGACCAGCTGTTCACGACGAAGACGTTCGTGCTCCCCAAGAAGTAGGCCAAAACCGGACAAACGAGCGCCCCGCGAGTCCGCGGGGCGCTCTTCTTTTCCGGGAGCCGGGGGCCGCGCATCGCAGGAGACGACGGCACACCGTCGAATTCGACCACCACCGAAGGCATAACGCGGAACTCACACCGCACTTTCGAAAGGGAGAACCGATGACACCGATGAGAAGGTTGGGAAGGAAAGTCCTAGCGGCCGCCGCGGTCGCCGGCCTGATCACGGCCGTCGTCTCCACCGGCGCGGGCGCGGCGCCCGCCGGCAAGCCTCAGCCTGCCCCGCTCGAGGGCGAGGGCGAGGGCCTGAAGCTCATCAAGAACATCCCGACGGGAAGCGGCACCGACATGGAGTTCGCGACCATCAAGGGCCACGAGTACGGGATCGTGATGGGCCGCAACACCGCGCAGAACACGAACGGCGGGGTCTGGGTCATCAACGTCGACAACCCCGCGAAGCCGAAGGTCGTCGGCAAGGCGCCGTGCAGCCTCAACCAGGGCGACATCCAGATCAGCCACGACAAGAAGACCGTCATCGTCGCCGCGGACGCGGCCGCCGGTCCGGACGGCTGCCTCATGGTCGGCAAGGAAGGGTTCATGACCATCGACATCTCGAACCCCCGCAAGCCCAAGCCGATCGGCATCGCCGACAACCCCCGCGGCTCGCACAACACCACCGCGCACCCCAAGAAGCCGTACGTCTACAACTCGGACAACGAGCTGACCTCGGCCGGCCAGATCGACATCTACTCGATCAAGAACCCCGCGAAGCCCGAGCTCGTCAACACCGTGCCGCACCCGGGCCTCTCGCCGCACGACATCTCGTTCAACGCAGACGGCACGATGGCGGTCGCCGCAGCGATCGACTCGTTCACGCTGTGGGACACGAGCGACATCGAGAACCCGCAGATCCTCTACATCGGCCAGTGCCCCGGCTGCACGATCACGCACGACGCGAAGTTCACGCCCGACGGCACCGGGCTCGTCATCGGTGACGAGGCCGGCGGCGGCCTGACCTTCCCGTGCCCCGGTGGTGCTCTCTACTTCTACGACCTGCAGGCCGAGAGGGTCCCCGTCCTGACAGGCGTCTACGAGCCCGGTTCGGTCGTCACCGCCCGCCAGGGCCAGACCACGCCGGACTCCTGCACGAGCCACGTGTTCGACTTCGACGAGGACGGGACGCACATCGCCATCTCGTGGTACTCGGCGGGCACCCGCTACCTCAACGTCGAGAACCCGACCGGCGTCACGTTCGGCCAGCAGGGCGCGGGCGTCGTCGAGGAGGGCTACTTCATCCCGGATGGCGGCAAGTCCTGGGCCTCGAAGATCCACAAGGGCCCGTACATCTACTCGAACGACATCAACCGCGGCTTCGACGTCTACAAGATCGTCGGCAGCGAGTAACCCAGACGTAACGACGAGAGCCCCGGGCGATCGCCCGGGGCTCTTTCGCGTCCGCTTCCAGCAGGAAGCGAGCCGGGCCCGTCGAACATCGAGAGCATGAAAAAGACCCGTGTAACCACAGCCGCAGCCGCCGCCCTGGCGGCGCTCCTCGTCCTGTCGGTCCAGGCCGGCGCACGTCCGTCCCGCGCTCCGCTCGAGGGCGAGGGCGCCGGGCTGAAGCTCGTCGCGAACCTCAACACCGGCAGCGGCACCGACATGGAGTTCACAACGATCAAGGGCCACGAGTACGGCTTCGTCGCCTCGCGCACGGTCGCCGACGGCGTCACCGGCGGCGTCAACGTGATCAACGTCGACAACCCCATGAAGCCGAAGCTCGTCGCGAAGCTGCCCTGCAACCTCAATCAGGGCGACATCCAGATCAGCCACGACAACAGGACCGTCATCCAGGCCGCCGACGCGGCCGGCGGTCCCGACGCCTGCCTGATGGTGGGGCGTGCCGGGTTCATGACGATCGACGTCTCGAACCCCCTAAAGCCGAAGGCGATCGGGATCGCCGAGATCCCGCGCGGCTCGCACAACACCACGGCGCACCCGACGAAGCCTTACGTCTACAACTCGGACTCCGACGGCGGTGCCTCGCGCGGCGAGGTCCAGATCTGGTCGATCAAGAACCCCGCCAAGCCGAAGCTCGTGTTCACGCTCCCGAACCTGCCGCACTCGCCGCACGACCTGTCGTTCAACAAGGACGGCACGCGCATGATCACGGCGGCGCGGACCGCGGTCCACTACTACGACACGAGCGACCCCGAGAACCCGACGCTGATCTCGGCGACGCCCTGCCCCGGCTGCCAGCTGGCGCACGACGCGAAGATCTCGCCCGACGGCAAGTGGGCGATCATCGGCGACGAGGCCAACGGCGGCGGCACCTACCCGTGCCCCGGCGGCGCCCTCTACTTCTTCGAGATCATGAACGACACCGCCCTCGTCCTCCGCGGCATCTACGAGCCGAACGAGGTCGTCTTCGCCGCCGAGGGACAGACGGCGCCGGGGTCGTGCACGAGCCACGTCTTCGACATCTCGCCCGACTCCTCGAAGATCGCGATCTCCTGGTACTCCGCGGGGACGCGCTACCTCGACATCAGCAACCCCGCCGGGGCCACGTTCGGCGAGAACACCAGCCCGGCCGGCGGCGTGACGGAGCTCGGCTGGTTCATCCCGTCGGGCGCCAGCAGCTGGTCGTCGAAGTTCCACAAGGGGCCGTACATCTACTCGAACGACATCGCCCGCGGGTTCGACGTCTACAAGATCACCGCGAAGTAGTAGCCGTACGGCTCCGCCGGGGGCGGAATCTGGACCCTTCTCGGCCATAGAGGCGACGCAGGCCCGTACGCGCCTGCGTCGTACCCTTTCCACGTGACGAGAACGCGGGCCTTCGTGGCCCTTTTAGCCCTGCTAACGACCCTCGCCCCCTTCGCCCGCGCCACCGCGGGCCCGGGCTGCGAGGGCGTCGGCGCGCTCCCGTTCTACGAGCTGATTGCGTCCCCCGCATGGCCCTCCGGGGGGGCCCAGATAACCGCGTACGCCGTGGATCCGAGCAACCCCCAGCGGCTCCTCGCGACCAACGGCGCCGTGGTGATGGAGACGACGGACGGGGGCTGCTCCTGGGAGCAGGTCTTCGCCGTCGGGCTGCTCCCGTCGCTCGACGTGCCGGTCTCGTCCGTCAACGCGACCGTGGACCTGATCGCGATCCCGCAGGGCGCGAGTGACCTCACGTACCTCGTCGTGGAGGAGAAGGCGGGACCCGTGACGCGGCCGCACGTGGTGGTCAGCCGGAACGGCGGCGATACGTGGCGGGCGTCGGACGACGGGCTGCCGCCGGTGAGCGGCGAGGCCGTGGCGCTGGAGACGGCGCCGGGCTCCCCCGACGTCGCCTACCTCCTCGTGCGCGAGCTCGCCACCGGCACGGACGCGCTGTACGCGACCACGGACGCGGGCGCGACGTGGCAGCAGCGCTCGCAGGGCGCCACGCCGTCGATCGGGCTGGCGATCGACCCCCTCGACGCCAACCGCCTGTGGTTCTGGGGCGGTGCCGGGCTGTTCCATTCCTCGGACGGGGGCCGGTCGCGCGCCGACGACAACCGGCTCGCGCCGCCGATCCTCCACTTCGACGTCCACCACCGTGCCGGCGCACCGGCGCGGTTGATGGCATACCAGGGGGAGACCCAGGACTTCATGCGCAGCGACGACGGAGGCGTTACGTGGTATCCGGAGGGGACGCCGCCGGGCTCTGCGATCTCGATGACCCACGCTCCCGCGACCGGGCAGATGGCGATGTCCGTCCACAACGCGGTGTTCCGCTTCACGCCGCCGAGCTACTGGATCGAGATCACGCCGCCGGGCATCGAGGAGATCGACCTGTTCGACCTCCAGGCGGACGCGACGAGCAACCCGTCGGTGTTCGGGAACGCCCGCGACTACATCGCGCGGTACAAGGGGCTGAGCTTCCGGGTCGAGCTGCCCGACGCGAACGTCGATCCCTTCCCGCCGATCGACGCGACGGGCGCCGACCTGACCCCGCCGAGGAAAGAGCTCGAGATGAGGCCGGGGTCGACCCGCCGGGTCCCGTATCGCCTGACGCTTCCGGAGCACCCGACGGGGCTCGACGTCTTCTTCCTCGTCGACGTCTCCGACAGCATGGAGCCCACGATCGCCGGGCTGCGCTCGGGGATGAACGAGATCGTCGAGGAGCTGGGGGAGGCCAAGATCGACGTGCAGTTCGGCGTGGGGAGCTACAAGGACTACCCGATCCCCGGCTTCGGAGAGCCGGTCGCCGGTGACTACCCCTACCGGCTCGACCGCGCGATCGGACCCGCCGACGCCGAGTTCACGCAGGCCCTCGAGTCGCTGCAGTCGAGCGGAGGAGGCGATCTGCCGGAGTCGCAGCTCACGGGCGTCTACCAGGCCGCGACGGGAGCCGGCGACCCCGGGTTCGTCGACCCCGGGCAGGGGGCCGGGTTCCGCCGCGACGCCCTGCCGGTGATCGTGCACATGACCGACGCGGGGTTCCACAACACGCCGGCCCACCCGTCACCGTCGCTCGACGACGTCGCCGCGACGCTGAGGAACAAGGGCATGTACCACATCGGCCTGGGCGTCTGGGGGAAGAACGGCAACGTGGCCGCCGTCCGGGACCTCACCGCGTTGAGCGACCTGAGCGAGTCCACCGCCCCGGCGCCGGTGGACTGCGACGGCGACGGGACCGACGACATCGCCGCGGGCGAGCCGCTCGTGTGCGACGTCCGCGACGAGGAGCGGGCGGGGGTCATGAACCTCGCGCCGGCGATCGTCGCGACCGTGCGCGCCGTGAGCCGGGAGGTCCCCGTCGAGCTCGAGGCGATCGGGGGCGGAAGCATCCTCGGCTCGGTGACGCCCGAGGTCTACCCGCGCATCGACACGATCAGCGCGGCGGGGCTGGACTTCGAGGTCACGTTCAACTGCCCGCGGCTGCGCCGGCGCACGACCGAGCAGGTGACGCTGCGAGCGAAGGTTCTCGACGTGCCCGTCGCGACCGCCGAGGTCGACGTGGTGTGCAGGGCGGTGCCGGCGGCCGTCCTCGCCGCCCGCAGGGAGGAGAAGCGGCCGCCTCCGCCGGTCGTCCCGCCACCGCCCGGCCCGGCTCCGGCGATCGTGCTCGTCCCACCGGTTCCTCCGGCCCCCATCCCCGAACCGATACCGGGGACGCAGCCGAACGCCCAGGCCCAGGGAGCGATGGCCGAGCAGGAGCAGGAGCAGACGCAGCTCGCGTACGTGCACGCAGCCGCGTGGAAGGCCCAGGTGGAGGAGGAGCTGGCCGAGGAGCTGGCGCTGTCGGACCAGTCGGGGAGGGGCCGCAGGGGCGTCCCGCCCGCCGCCGTCTACGCCACCGCGTCGCTGATGGCGCTCGCCTACGCGTTCCTGTCGGTGTCCCGGAACCGCACGCAGACGGCCCTCCAGCGGGTCCGGAGGTACTAGACGAGGCCGGGCGCTTTAGCTACTGGAAAAATCTGCCGATAGCTCTTCCTAACTAGTCATTCCGCCGGTTCCCACCCGGCCCGGCGGATCGCACGAAAGGAAGGGCTTCCCGTGAAGCTGATCCACACCGACGCCGAGATCCGCTCCGCCTTCGGGGGGCTGCGGGGCGCCCCTCCCCGCACCGACACGCTCCACCAGACGGTCCAGTCGCTCGTCAAGACGGTCAACGAGCACGACACGTACACCGGCGGGCACTCCTGCCGCGTCGCGACGATGAGCGGCGACCTCGCGCGCGTCCTGGGATTCTCCAAGGGCGAGATCGCGTTCGTGCAGCAGGCCGGGCTCGTCCACGACATCGGCAAGATCGGGATCCCCGACAAGGTGCTGAACAAGACGACGCCGCTCACGCCTCAGGAGCGCTACCTCGTCAGGCTCCACCCGATCCTCGGCGCGAGCATCCTGTCGCGCATGCCGGGCATGGACCGCCTCGTCCCGATCGTGCTGCACCACCACGAGTGCTGGGACGGGAGCGGGTACCCGAGCGGCGTAGGCGGGGTCCAGGTACCGATCGAGGCCCGCATCATCCTCGTCGCGGACGCCTTCGACGCGATGGCGAGCAACCGCCCCTACGGAAGGGTCATGGGGACGGAGGAGGCGCTCGCCGAGCTGCGGGCCCACGCCGCGGGCCAGTTCGACCCGATGCTCGTCGAGGCGATGCACGAGGCCTACCGGGGTGGCCTGCTCGACGAACGGCGCCGGTCGTCCGCGACCGTCTACCTCGACAACGTCGCCCGCGCGAGCTAGCGCGCACCACCGCACACACGTCGCGGCCGCCATAATCGCGGCGTGCCGGACGCCCTCATGGTCTCGTCGTCGTTCCTCCCCGGGCGCGGAGGGATCGAGACCTACCTCGCGCAGCTGTGCGGCGCGCTCGCCCCGCGGCTGGCCGTCCTCGCGCCGGCCCGGCGCGGCAGGGAACGGCTGCCGTCCGAGCTGCCTTATCCCGTGCGCGGGTTCCACGGACGCCTCTACGTGCCCGGCCCCCGCGCCGCGCGTGCGATCGCCTCGGCCGCGGCCGAGCTCGGCACCGACAGGGTGCTGTTCGGGACGCCGTGGCCACAGGTCCTCACGGCGCCGCGCCTGCGCCGCGCCGGCCTCCGCTACGCGGCGATAGTGCACGGCGCCGAGCTGCTCGTCCCCGCGGCCATCCCGGCCGTGCGCGGGCGGCTGCTGCGCGCCCTCGCGGAGGCCGACCTCCTGCTGCCGGTGAGCCTGTTCACGGCGCAGAGGACGCGGGCGCTCCTCGAGGGGGCCGCGGAGCGGGTGCCGCCCCTCGCGGTGCTCCGGGCCCGGGTCGCCCTCGACAGGTTCCGGCCGGGCGCGGGGCGCGCCGAGGTGCGCGCACGCCTGGGCATCGCCCCCGACGCTCCCGTGGTCCTCTGCTTCGGCAGGATGGTCGCCCGCAAGGGGATCGACCGGCTGATCCGGGCCCTGCCGGACGTCGCAGAGCGCGTGCCGGGCGTGACGCTCGTGCTCGCCGGCGGGGGGCCCGAGGAGAAGGCGCTGCGGCGGGAGGCGGCGCGCGTGCGGCAGCGCGTGGTGTTCGCCGGGAGGGTGCCCGACGAGGACGCTCCGGCGACCTACGCGGCCGCAGACGTCTTCGCGCTGCCGGTTGCCGACCGCTGGCGCGGCCTCGACACCGAGGGTCTCGGCGTGGTGCTCCTCGAGGCGTCGGCGTGCGAGGTCCCCTGCGTCACCGGGCGCTCCGGCGGGACCTCGGAGGCGGTCGTAGACGGCGTCACGGGGCTCGTGATCGACGCGCGCGACCGGACGAGGCTCGCCGGGGCGGTCGCGCGCCTCCTCGAGGACCGCGAGCTCGCCCGCCGGATGGGCAGCGCGGGACGGAGGCATGTCAGAGAGGAGTTCGGGGGACGAATCCCGGAGGCGCTGGCCGAATGGCTAGAGTAGGAGCACACCGCGACTGCGAGGAGGACCAATGCGCGTGACGGTTTCCGCCCCCGGCGAGGAGCTCAAGCAGTCCGACGTCGACGCGATCACCACCGATCTCGAGAAGATCGACCGGCGGCTGAACGGCTACAACGGCGAGGTGGTCGCCAACGTGAGGATCAGCGACGCGCAGAACGCGCAGCGGGTGCC
>JALZEG010000328.1 GCA_030862185.1 Actinomycetota bacterium | reverse complement strand
ACCTCCTCGTTGTCGTAGTTGAGGTCGGGCTGGTGCGAGAAGAAGCGGTGCCAGTAGTACGCGCCGGCCTCGTCGTCCCACGTCCAGTTCGACTTCTCGGTGTCCAGGAAGATGATCCGCGCGTCCGCGTACCTCTTGTCGTCGTCGGACCACACGTACCAGTCGCGCTTGGGGGACCCGGGGATGCGCGACTCCAGGAACCAGGGATGCTGGTCGGAGGTGTGGTTGACGACGAAGTCCGCGATGACGCGCATGCCCTTGCCGTGTGCCGCGTCGAGGAACTCCATGAAGTCGTTCAGCGTCCCGTACTCGGGCAGGATCCCGTAGAAGTCCGAGATGTCGTAGCCGCCGTCGCGCAGCGGCGACTGGTAGAAGGGCAGCAGCCAGAGGCAGTCGACGCCGAGCCACTCGAGGTAGTCGAGCTTCTGCAGCAGCCCCCTGAAGTCGCCGTAGCCGTCGGCGTTCGAGTCGTAGAAGCTGCGCACGTAAAGCTCGTAGAAGACCGCGGTCCTGTACCACTGCGGGTTGGCGAGGACGCGGCTCGGAGTTCCTCCGGCGCCGCCGAGCAGCGGTTGGCCCAGCTCCGTCTTCGGCTCTGCCACTACCGCTCCACGCGGAAGACGTGTGCGGGCTCCTCGAAGGGGTCGAGCCGCACGTAGTTGTGCGACCCGTGCCACAGGTAGGTCTGGTCGGAGATCAGGTCGTGCACGCGGAACGGGTGGGCCGGGTCGATCCCGAGCGCGTCGAGGTCGAGGTGCACCGTCGCCTCCGCCCAGTGGACCGGGTTGAGGTTCACGACCACCAGGATCGGGTCGGCGTCGCGTGACGTCTTGCTGAACGCCATGACGTTGTCGTTGTCGACGTAGTGGAAGAGCAGGTTCGTGAGCTCGCTGCTCGCGGCGTGCTTGCGCCTGATGTCGTTGATCCTCTTGACGTAGGGGACGAGGCTGCCTTCGACGCCGAGGTCACGGTGGCGCACCTCGTACTTCTCGGAGTGGAGGTACTCCTCGCTGCCCTGTTGCAGCGGCTTGTTCTCGAACAGCTCGTAGCCCGAGTAGATGCCGTACGTCGGCGACAGCATCGACGCGAGGACGAGCCGGATCTTGAACGCCGGCGGGCCCCCCTGCTGCAGGTACTCGTGGAGGATGTCCGGCGTGTTGGCGAAGAAGTTCGGCCGGAAGTAGTCGGCCAGCTCCGTCTGCGTCAGCTCCGTCAGGTACTGCTCGAGCTCCCACTTCGTGTTGCGCCACGTGAAGTACGTGTAGGACTGCGTGAAGCCGAGCTTGGCGAGCCTCCGCATCACCTTCGGACGCGTGAACGCCTCGGACAGGAAGATCACGTCCGGGTGCTCCTCCTGCACCGAGTCGATCAGCCACTGCCAGAAGGCGAACGCCTTGGTGTGGGGGTTGTCGACGCGGAAGATCTTGACGCCGTGGCCGATCCAGAAGTCGACGACCCGCTTGAGCTCGGTCCACAGCGCGGCCTTGTCGGGCGTGTCGAAGTTGACCGGGTAGATGTCCTGGTACTTCTTCGGAGGGTTCTCCGCGTGCTGGATCGAGCCGTCGGGCCGGATCGTGAACCAGTCGGGATGCTCCTTCACCCACGGGTGGTCGGGCGAGCACTGGATGGCGAAGTCGAGCGCGACCTCGATGCTGGCGCGCTCGGCCGCGGCCACGAACGTGTCGAAGTCGTCGATCGTGCCGAGCTGCGGGTTGACCGCGTCGTGCCCGCCCTCCTCGCTTCCGATCGCCCACGGGCTGCCGACGTCGCCCGCCTGGGCTTCGAGCGTGTTGTTCTTGCCCTTGCGGAACGTCGTGCCGATCGGGTGGATCGGGGGCAGGTAGACGACGTCGAAGCCCATGTCGGCGATCGTCGACAGGTGCTTCGCGGCGGTCTTGAACGTCCCGTGCACCCCGGGCTTCCCGGTGGAGCGCGGGAAGAACTCGTACCAGGCGCCGAAGCGGGCGCGCTCGCGGTCGACGGTGAGCTCGAGCACCGGCTTGGACTGCGTCGAGCCGGTGCGGTCGGGATAGCGGCTCATGAGGACGCCGACCGCCTCGTCGAGCAGGGCCTCGACCCTCGCGTCGTCGAAGCCGATCGCGTCACCCGTCGTCGCGCGCGCGGCCTCGATCGCAGCGTTCAGTGGCCCGCGCTCCTTGGCCGGGACCTTCTTGAGGCGCGCCTCGAGGAGCCGGGCGCCCTCCTCGACCTCAAGCGCCACGTCCTGGCCCGCCTCCACCTTCTTCATGAACCCGCTCCGCCACGTCGCGAAGCGGTCGGTCCACGCCTCGACCTGGTAGCTCCAGCGGCCGATCTCGGTCGGGCGGAACGAGCCGGTCCACTCGTCGTTGCCGAGGTGCTCGAGGGGGCTCTCCTGCCACTTCGCGTCATGGGGGCCGCGGTAGCGGACGACCGCCCTGAGCGCGGCGGGACCGTCGCGGAAGATCTCGGCGTAGACCTCGACCACGTCGCCGACGACCGCCTTGGCCCGGAAGAGGCCGCACTCGACCTGGGGGCGGACGTTCTCGACGACCACGTGGCCCTTCTTGGTGTCCATCTTCACGCCTGAATCCCTCCGTATTCGTCGCCCGCGTCGCCGATCTCGGCCTCTAACGACCTTGCCCGCCCCCGCTGCGAGGCTAACGCCCCGCCACCGACCCGACCCACCCATGCGCGAGACTCTTGGCCTATGAGAGCGCTTCGGTCGTTCGCCGTCCGTGTGTCGCTGCCCGAGAAGCTCGGCGAGCTCACCGAGCTCGCGCTCAACCTCCGCTGGGCCTGGAACCGCCGGGCCCTCGAGCTGTGGCGCTGGGTCGACGCCGACGCGTGGGACGCCGCCGGCCACGACCCGGTGCGCATGCTCGGCCTCGTCTCGCAGGAGCGCTTCGAGCAGCTCGCCGAGGACGGCCCCTTCCTGTCGTTCCTCGCCGGCGCGTCCGAGGACCTGCAGAGCTACCTCGAAGAGCCGCGCTGGTACCAGAGCCGCAAGAAGGACGGGCCCCGCACGATCGCGTACTTCTCGCCGGAGTTCGGCGTCAGCGAGGCGCTCCCGATCTACTCCGGGGGCCTCGGCGTCCTTGCCGGCGACCACCTCAAGGCGGCGAGCGACCTCGGCGTCCCGCTCGTGGGCGTCGGCCTCCTCTACCGGCAGGGCTACTTCCGCCAGTACCTCAACGCCGACGGGTGGCAGCAGGAGCGCTACCCGTCGCTGGACCCGCACGCGATGCCGCTCATGCTGGTGGCGGGACCCGACGGGTCGCCGCTGAAGATCGAGGTCGACCTCGCCGGTGCGCGCTGCGTCGCGCAGCTATGGCTCGCGCGCGTCGGGCGCGTGAAGCTGCTGCTGATTGACTCCGACGTCGAGGAGAACGAGGCGGAGGAGCGGTGGGTGACCGACCGGCTGTACGCCGGCGGCAGCGAGCACCGGCTTCGCCAGGAGGTCCTGCTCGGCATCGGGGGGGTCCGCGCGCTGCAGGCCGCGGGCTACGAGCCGGACGTCTTCCACTCCAACGAGGGCCACGCGGGTTTTCTGGGGCTCGAGCGTATTCGCCAGCTCGTCACGTCGATCGGCATCGGGTTCTACGAGGCCCTCGAGGGGGTCCGCGCCGGAACGATCTTCACGACGCACACGCCTGTCCCCGCCGGCATCGACGTCTACGAGCACGACCTCATCCAGCGTTACTTCGGCTCGTTCGCCAAGGAGTGCGAGATCTCGTTCGACGAGCTGATGGCGCTCGGACAGGGCAGCTCCGCCGGCGGCGCGAAGTCGAGCGAGAACGGGACGTTCAACATGGCCGTCATGGGGCTGCGGCTGGCGGCCCGGGCGAACGGCGTGAGCAAGCTCCACGGTGTCGTGTCGCGGGCGATCTTCTCGGACCTGTGGCCGGGCATCCCCGCGGAGGAGGGCCCGATCGCGTCGATCACGAACGGCGTGCACACCTCGACGTGGCTCGGCCCCGAGATCGGCGACGTCATCGACCGCAGGCTCGCCCCCGGGTGGACGGAGACCGGCGGCGGCAAGTGGGAGCGGATCGAGGAGGTCCCCGACGCGGAGCTGTGGCGGGCACGAGAGCGCGCGCGGGAACGGCTC
Source organism: Actinomycetota bacterium (assembly GCA_030862185.1). Classification (GTDB taxonomy): domain Bacteria; phylum Actinomycetota; class CADDZG01; order CADDZG01; family WHSQ01; genus JALZEG01. The sequence continues at coordinate 1,952 of JALZEG010000328.1, read as the reverse complement.
GTCTACTTCGTGCGCGAGCGGCTGCGCCGGCAGCTCCTCGCGCGCGGCGCGTCGGAGGCCGAGGTCGCGTGGACCGACGAGGTCTTCGACCCGGGGATCCTGACGATCGGGTTCGCGCGCCGGTTCGCGCAGTACAAGAGGGCGACGCTGATCCTGACCGACCGCGCCAGGCTGCGCGAGCTGCTCCTGTCGAGCGAGCGTCCCGTCCAGATGGTCTTCGCCGGCAAGGCGCACCCGCAGGACGACGGGGGCAAGGAGATGATCCGGGAGCTCGTGCACTTCAGCTCCGACCCCGAGATCCGCGGCCGCTTCGCGTTCATCGAGGACTACGACGTCGAGGTCGCGCGCGTGCTGTGCCAGGGCTCCGACGTGTGGCTCAACAACCCGCGGCGTCCGCTCGAGGCCTCGGGCACTAGCGGGATGAAGGCCGCCTTGAACGGGGTGCTGAACTGCTCGGTCCTCGACGGCTGGTGGGACGAGTGCTACGACGGCAAGAACGGGTGGTCGATCGGCACGTCCGACCTCTACGACGACCACGTCTACCAGGACCGCGTCGACTCGAACAGCCTCTACGACCTACTCGAGCGCGAGATCGCACCGCGCTTCTACGACCGGCCCGAGGGTCCGGTGCCGCGGCGGTGGGTCGAGCGCATGAAGGCGTCGATGTCGACCCTCGGGGGCTTCGTCACCGCGGACCGGATGGTGAAGGACTACGTCGAGAGGCTCTACATGCCGGCGGCACGGCACGGGAGCGCGCTGATGGCCGACGGTTGCGCGCGCGCCACGGCGCTCGCCGCGTGGAAGGACCGCATGCGTGCGTCGTGGGAGTCGGTGTCGATCCTGAACGTCGAGGGCGACGCGACCGCGGCGGACGTGGGGGAGCAGCGTTCGGTGTCGGTGACGGTGCGGCTCGGCGCGTTGAGCACTGACGACGTCGCAGTGCAGCTGGCGCACGGCCGCGTCGGCGCGAACGGTGAGCTCGTGGAGCCGGAGCTGATCGCGCTGCAGCCGGGCGACTCGACGGACGGGACGTGCGTGTACACGGGAGCGTTCCGCACGGGGGAGCCGGGCCTTTACGGCTACGCCGTGCGGGTGATCCCGTCGAGCGAAGACCTGATGAGCCCGATGGACCTGGGCCTGATCGCCTGGGCCTGACTTCGCCCGGCCCCTAGGCCGAAGTTTGTCCCGCCACCGTCGTTGAGCGCGGCTGTAGGGACAAGGTTCGGTCCGCCAGGGCCAAACGGATCTGCTCGACGACATCGTCCGGGCTCTCCGTGACGTCGTAGTGCGTGACGTGGAGCACTCGCCACCCGAGGGACGTGAGCCGGTTCCGGCGCGCCAGGTCCCGCGACCACGCGCGACGCCCCGAGTGCCACCGGTAGCCGTCGGCCTCCACAGCCAGCAGCACCTCGGGGTACGCGAGGTCGACGCGGGCGACGAACCCACGGCCGTCGCATACCCGGTGCTGCCTAACGGGCCGCGGGAGGCCGGAACGAACGATCAGGCCCCACAGCTTCCTCTCGAGACGACTCTCTGCCGGCGCGGGTTCGTCGCCGCGCTCCGCGAGCAACCGTTTCATCGTCGTGGTCCGGCTCGGCCCCGGCCGCCGTAGGTCTGAACGAACCACCGGAGCTTTGCTAGAGACACGAGGCGCGATCGCAGGGCATCGTCCACTGCCGCTTCGACCGCCTCGATCGGCGCGACGGCGGCAAGGTCGAGCAACGTCCGCGCCGGCGTCGTCACGGCCATCCCCTCGAGGACGGTGACGTCGGCCGGACCGAACGACCCGATGCGCCGAACGCTCAACCCCGGCGGCGACTTGAGGGACCGTTCGGTCGTGACGACGACGGGGTGGGATAGGAGATCGCCGATCTGCCAGAGCGCGGCCGCCGCCCCATGAGAGATCGCACTTCGCTCGCCCGCCCAAAGGGAAGCCGCCCGAACCTTTGCCG
>JALZEG010000285.1 GCA_030862185.1 Actinomycetota bacterium | reverse complement strand
ACCCGCCCGCGGTCGCCGCGCCGGCCACGGCCAGGAGGTTGCCGTCGAGGCTCGAGCCCCCGAGCGAACCGCCGCCGACGACCGCGGCCCCACCGGTCGCGAGCAGGATCCCCGCCCAGGCGACGCCGGGGAGGCGCTCCTGGTAGAGGACCAGCGCCGCGACGGCCACGAACACCGGCGTGGTCGACACGAGCAGGACCGAGGCGGCGACGGTCGTCAGGTTGACCGACGTCATCCAGGTGGCGAAGTGAAGGGCGAGGAACAGTCCCGCGACCGCCGGCACGCGCAGTGACGCCCGGGCTTCCCGGCGCAGACGCCGCGCCGCGAACGGCAGCAACGCCGCGCCTCCGGCCGCGCACCTCCAGAACGACTGCGCGAGCGGATCGGCCGCGTCGGCGTAGCGGACCAAGATCGCCGAGATCGACGCCGCGCCGACGCCCAGCGCGAGGAGAGCCCACGGGAGCCACGGCGCGCGTTCCCCGAGCAGGGGGCGCGACTCGGCGAGGTCCATCGGCCTACCCTAGGTCGGGCACTTCGCGGAAGGAGACACCGTGGCGCCACAGGTTGCGGTCGGGGCGATCGTCGTGAAGGACGACCGGCTCCTGATGATCCGGCGGGCGAAGGAGCCCGGCGCGGGTTTGTGGTCGCTGCCCGGGGGCCGCATCGAGCACGGCGAGTACCTGGCGGACGCGCTGCAGCGCGAGGTCGCGGAGGAGACGGGTCTCGACGTCCGCGTGCACGACCTCGTCGGGATACTCGAGGTGGTCGGCGAGCCCCACTACGTGATCCTCGACTACTACGCGGAGGTCCTGGGCGACGACGCCCCCGTCGCCTCCGGCGACGTGTCGGACGCGCGCTGGGTGCCCCTGGACGAGGTCGCGTCGCTGCCGTGCACGCCGCGCTTCGAGGAGACTCTGCGCGGGTGGGGAGTCCTGCCCGGCTAGCAGGTGAAGACGTCTACGAGCTTGTTCTCGCGCACCTTCGTGCCGCCGAGCGGCTGCGTCTCCGAGACGATCGTGCCACCTCCGCCGCACGACTGGACGACGTTCACGCGCAGGCCGAGCGATTCCAGCCGGCGCGTCGCGTCGGAGATGGTCATCCCGCGGACGTCGGGCATCGTGACCTCGTCCCACTTCGGCCCCTGCGAGACGGCGACGTCGACGCGGCTGCCTTCCGGAGCGTTGCTGCCTCCCGGAGGCGTCGTGTAGACGACGGTCCCGAGGTCGACGTCGTTCGAGTAGACCGGCACGGCGACGGGCTCGAATCCCTCGCGCTCGAGCACCTTCAGGGCTTTCTCCGCCGGCATCCCGGCGACTTCGGGGACGCCGATCGACTGGGGGCCGCGGCTGACGACGACCTCGATGGCCGCTCCCCACTCGATCTTCCCGCCGGCGGGCGTCTGCGAGATGATCGTGCCGGCTTGCTCGAGCGCGTACTCCTCCGAGGCGACGACGACCTCGAACTCGTGGACGTTCGCCTGGACGGTCGCCTGGTCGAGCTTCTTCCCGGTGAGGTCCGGCACCTCGTACTTCGGCAGCCCTCCCGAGATCACTACCGAGATCGTCTTGCCTTCGAGCAGCGTCCCGTCGGCGGGGTCCTGCGACAGGATGCGGCCGCGCTCGACGTGGAGGTCGGTCGCGCGGCCGGCGATGTCCAGCTTCAGCCCCGCCTCGGTCGCCTCCGCCCGTGCGTCCGCGCGTGCGAGCCCGATCAGCTGCGGCACGTCGACGCGCGCCGGCGCCGACAGCAGGGCCACGGCCTTCGCCGCGCCGAACGCTATGAGCGCGAGCGCGACCAGGGCGCCGACGAGCTTGATGCGGCGGCCGCGCCGGCGTCGCTTGCCGCGCGTGATCTCGGTGCGGTGGTCGTCGGGGAGCCGGATGACGCCGGTGACGTCGTCGAGCAGCGAGTCCACCGGGGGCGCGTCCGGCAGCGACCTCACGGCCGCGCGCCGCAGGGCGGTCGCCATCTCCGACGCGTCGGCGAAACGCGCGACCGGCTCGAGCGCGCACGCGGTCAGCACGATCTCGTCGAGCGCCTGTGGCAGCGTCGAGTCGAACGACGACGGCGCGAGGGGCGGCTCGACCGCGCGGCGGCGCAGGAGGTCCGCGCCGGAACCCTGCTGAGGAGGGCGGCCCGTCAGCAGCTCCGACAGAACCGCACCGGCGGCCCACACGTCCGAAGCCGCCGTGGCCTCGAGACCCGCGGCCTGCTCGGGCGAGAGATAGCGAAGGGTGCCGGGGATCCCGCCGCCCGGCATCGTCCGGTCCACGTCGGCGACCGCGGCTATGCCGAAGTCCGCGACCTTCACGCGCCCGCTGCGAGCGATGAGGACGTTCTCCGGCTTGACGTCCCGGTGCACGACGCCGGCCGCGTGCGCGGCCGCCAGCGCGTCGCACACGCACGCCATGATCTCGGCCGCCTGCGCAGGCGCGAGGCAGCCCCGGCTCACCAGCAGGTCGCGCAGGTCGGTCCCCGCGACGAACTCCATCACCATGTAGTAGGTGTGATCGTCTGCCGCGCCCCAGTCGTGCACCGCCACGATGTTCGGGTGCGCCAGCCGCGCCGCGGCACGCGCCTCGTCCTTGAACCGCGCGACGAGCTCGGGGTCCGCCGCGAGCGACGGCTGCAGGATCTTCACGGCGACGGCGCGGTCCAGCAGGACGTCGTGCCCGCGGTAGACCTCGCCCATGCCACCGCCGGCGACGCGGGCGACGAGCGTGTACCGGTCCGACAGCGTCTCCCCGACGAGGTCCCTCATCAGGCGCATCTATCCGCCTCCGTGATCGCGCCGCAGGTGGTAGTCGTAGCGGTTGCCCAGCACGGCGAGGTCGCGGGCCGCCTGCTCGGCACGGCCCAGCGCGGCGTCGGCGCTCGCGGCCGCGTCGTCCGTTCCCGAACGCACCTCGTCGAGCGACTTGCGCAGCTTGGCGAGCGACGCCCACAGGCGTTCGGAGACCCGGTCGACCCGCTCGGATACCCGGCTCGCCTCGTCGAGGTCGTCCTCGAGCGCGGCGATCCGTTCCTCCAGGCCGTCGACGGCGGCCACGGCCTCGGCGGCGCTCTCGCGGGCATCGTCGAGCCTCTCCTTCGCCGCGGGATCGAGGGAGGGAGCGCGTGCGCAGCCCGCGAACGTCCCTGCCGCCAGCACCAGAGCGGCCGCTCTCGTCATGTTGGAAATGCTCACATGAGCCTCCCCGGCCCCCGCGGCAATCTTCAGCCTCTTTATACCTCAGAAGTTAACAGAAACCACAGAAGTAACACAGGGGTTCGGCAGCTCTATCGGGCGGCAGGGACGACCTCGGCGACCAGCACCGGATGGTCGGAAGCGACCGTCTTGATGGCCTGCTGGAGCTCGATGCGGAGGCCGGGGCCGGCGAGGATGTGGTCGATCGCCCGGCTCGGCCGGAGCCGCAGCCAGGCCCGCTTCCACCACGGGTAGCGGACCGGGGTGAAGCCGGCGTCGAGCAGCGGCTGCAACCCGGCGGCGACCTCGTTCAGGTCGCCCATGAGAACGACCGGGGGCTCCAGCCGCTCCGCGAGCGCGGCGAGGGCCCGGATCTGCTCGGCGCGGGCGCGGCGGGAGCGAGACAGGTGCGCGCCGACGAACGTGATGCCCCCGTAGCGGCCGACGACCGCGGCGCGAGGCTCCTCCCGCGCCACGCTCGGAAGCGGCATCTTGGCGCTGTCCAGACGTTGCCGGGCCGCCAGCGCGTTGCCGTACCTGCCGTCGTCGCGTTGCAGCACCGGATGGAACTCGACGGTGAGCCCGGTGGCCGCGGCAATCTCCCCCGGCTGGTTCGTGAACCCCGTCCGCTCCATCCCCATGTCGAGCTCCTGGAGCGCGACGACGTCGGCTCCGGTGGAGCGGACGACCTCGGCGACGCGCCGCACGTCGCAGATCCCGTCGCGCCCCTCGCAGTGATGGACGTTGAACGTCGCCACCCGCACGTCTCCAGGATAGGCAGGTCCTTATGGGAGCATTGGCCGATGGCGCTTCCTCCCGACCAAACGCCCGCGCCCGTCGCGCGGGACAGCGAGACGTATTGCTACGGCCATCCCAACCGGCCGACGAAGCTGCAGTGCTCGCGCTGCGACCGCTACATCTGCGGGCAGTGCGCGATCCCCGCGTCCGTGGGCCAGCACTGCCCCGAGTGCGTGGCGGAGGCGCGCAAGAGCGCGCCGAAGGTGCGGACGGCCATGGCGGCCAACGCGCCGGCGACGCGGGCGATCGTCGCCGTCACGATCGGCGTCTACGTCCTGCAGATCTTCACCGGGGACGCGCTGATCGACCGGTTCGCCTCGAGCACCGCCCACATCGCCGACGGACAGGTCTACCGGCTGCTGACGTCGATCTTCCTGCACGCACCTCTGCGCGGGAGCTTCTCGATCCTCCACATCGCGTTCAACATGTACATCCTGTCGATGTACGGGCCCCAGGTCGAGCAGACCTTCGGGACCAAGCGGTTCGTCTTCCTCTACTTCGCGACGGGGTTCTTCGCGAGCGCGGTGTCCTACAACCTGAACGACTGCATCGTGGGCTACGGCGCCAGCGGCGCGGTGTTCGGGATGTTCGGCGTGCTGCTCGTCTACCTCTACAAGCGCCGGTCGTCGACGATCGCGAGCGCGTACATGCGCGACATCGGCATCTTCATCGCGATCAACCTGATGTTCGGGTTCACGATCCAGGGCATCGACAACTTCGCCCACATCGGAGGGCTGATCGGGGGCATCGCCCTGGCGGCCGGCTTCGACCGGCGCGCCACGAACGAGCCGTCGGCACCGGTCCCGCTACAGATAGCGACGGTGGTGGTGGTGTTGGGCGTGGCGGCGGCCCTGGTGGTCCAGCGAACGACGACCTTCGACCTGACGGCCTGCTTCCGCTAGACGCGGACCTCCACTATCCCGTTCTTGATCACCGCGATCCCGTCGGGGTTGTACGTCTCGAAGCCGTAGGTCGCTATCCCGGCCCCCTCGGCTTCGGTCCAGAACCGGGTCGTCAGCTCCTGGCCCGGCAGCACCGGCTTCGACAAGCGTACGCCGATCCGCGCGATGCGCGTCGGGTCGCCGGCCGCCAGCCCGTTGACCGCGCCCTTCGCCGCCATCGCCATCGTGCACATGCCGTGCAGGATGATCCCCGGCAGACCGGCCATCTTCGCCGTGTTCTCGTCGAGGTGGATCGGGTTGTGGTCGCCCGACGCCTCCGCGTACCGATAAGTCTGGTCATCGTCGACCTTCGTCGTCTCCTCGTAGACGACGGCGCGCTCCGGCTCCGGGGGCGCGGCCGAGCGGCTCCCCGATCCCGACCCCCGGATGAACATCGTGCCGCGCACCTCGGCCACGACCCGGCCGTCCTGGTTCGTCTCGGTGCCCTTGACGGTGAAGGTCTCGCCGGTCTCCTTCTGCTCGACCGACTCGAGGACGCCGGTGACCGTGAGCACGTCGCCGGCGCGGACCGCCTCGTGGAAGACGTGCTCCTCGGCTGCGTGGACGAGCCGCAGGAGATCGGCTCCGAGCTCGGGGTCCATCGCCGCGGTCATGAACGTGTTGAAGGCGGGGACGACGGGGAACACCGGCGGCGCGACCACGTCCTCGCCGGCGAGGTAGCGCTCGTTCCCGTCGTTAGTCGCGCGCGCGTAGCGCTCGATGTGGTCGGCGGTCACCTCGAAGGTGCCGCCCGGGTACTCCTTGCCGACGAGGTCGGTGTTCAGTCCCACGAGTCCTCCTCATACCTCGGAACATCGCCGAGGCGATGCTTCGTCGGGTCGTCAGTGCGGCAGCTCCACGTCGGCCTCGCCGATCAGCGCCGTCTCCTCCTCCGGCAGCTCGAGGCCGTCCGGGCCGGACCCCCGCCGGCGCGCCTCGATCGTGACCTTCACGAGCCCGTCCTCGATCGAGACGACACGGCCGGTGCAGGCGATCTCGTCGCCGGGCCACACGCGCGTGGTGAAACGGACCTTGAAGCGGCGCAGGTTCTGCGAGCCGCCGAACCAGTCGGCGACGGCGTGAGCCAGGTATCCCGCCGGGAGCATCCCCATCGCGAACACCGTCGGCGCGCCGGTGGCGCGCGCGTACCCCTCGTCGGTGTGGATCGGGTTGAAGTCGCCCGACGCGCCCGCGTACTTGACGATGTCCACGCGGGCCAAGGGGCCGAAGACCATCTCGTCGAACTCCATCCCCGGCGAGACGCCGTCCCGCGTGATGGTCTGCGGGACGCTCACGAGCCGGGGTCCTTCGCCGTCTCGATCAACGTGTAGTAGGCGGTCAAGACTTCCTCCCCTTCGGCGTCGGTGAAGACCGACTCGTACGTGACGAAGCGCATCGACCCGCCGCGCCGGCCTTCCTTCGTGAAGTCCTTCGAGATCCGCATCCTGCCCT
>JALZEG010000281.1 GCA_030862185.1 Actinomycetota bacterium | reverse complement strand
AGTCGCCGCGCTGGCCGTAGTCGCGCTGGAAGGGCTCGTTCGCGCGCGGCAGGTCCGGGCCGTACGACGGCCCCGCGAGCGCGATGCGCCCCGCCCCGACGTACACGTCCTTGCCCTCCTCGTACTGCCCCCAGCCCCCGTACAGCGTCGAGTACGGGATGGTCCGACCGCGACGGTCGAGGAGGGTCAGGAACGCGTCGTTGTTGTTCCCCGGACGCCTCTTCAGCGCGCCGGGCGTCGTCGGGAAGTCGTCCGAGCCCGACGTGCCCGCGACGTAGACGGCTCCGCGCCCAACGACCGCGATGCCGTGCGCGAGGTCGGCGCGTCCGCCGCCGAGGAACGTGGCGTAGCGCAGCGATCCCGAGGGGCCGAGCTTGGCGACGAACGCGTCCTGGCCGCCCCTGCGACTGGCCTTGGTTCGCTGGAAGGCGCCCCGCGTCGTGGGGAAGTCGAGCGAGCTCGTCGTTCCGGCCACGAACGCGGCCCCCGACGCGTCCACCGCGGCCGACGCGTTCCACTCGAACTCGGTCCCGCCGAGGTAGGTCGAGTAACGGAGCTGGGACCCGCTGGGCGAGAGCTTCGTGACGAACGCATCCAGGGTGACGTCTTCCCCCGACGGGGGGCTCTCCTGGAACGCGCCGGCGGTCACCGGGAAGTCGTGCGACGAGGTCACTCCGGCGACGACCACCGCCCCGGTCGCGTCGGCGGCGAGACGTCCGGTCCGCTCGATGTCGCTCCCGCCCAGGAACGTCGAGTACACGAAGCCGCCGCCGCCGGGTTCGACCTTGGAGACGAACGCGTCGCCGTCCCCGCGAGGCTGTGGCTGTACCGCGCCGGACGTCGTCGGATAGTTGGACGACCTCGACTGCCCGGCGACGTACGCGTGGCCCTCGTCGTCGACGAAGATGCCCGACGCGCTGCCAGGTCCGAGGATCGCGGAGTACTCGAGCTCCGAGCCGTCGGGGGACAGCTTCGTCACGAAGACGTTCTCGGCGCTGCGCGTCGGGTTGTCCAGCGCCCCCGGCGTCGTCGGCCAGTCCGACGACAGCGTCATCCCCGCGACGTACGCGGCCCCCGTCGCGTCGACGTCGATGTCGAACACCATGTCGCGTCCGGCTCCGCCCAGGTAGGTCGAATAGAGGACTTCCGATCCCGTGGGGTCGACCTTCGTCACGAACACGTCGTAGAGCGCTCCGACGTCGTCGCCCTCGAACTGCCTCTGGTAGGCGCCCGGTGTCGTCGGGAAGTCGGCGGAGGACGTGTAGCCGGCGACGTAGAGGTTGCCGGCCGCGTCGACCGCGGCGGTCTCGGCGTAGTCGACGTGGCTCCCGCCGACGTGGGAAGAGACCCGCAGCGCGTGGTCGGAACGCGTGGCCGCGTGCGTCGCAGGCGCGAGCGTACCGAGCACCGCCACCGCGGCCACGAGCAAGGCGATCTTCGAGCGCACGCCGGCCTTTCTTCGAGTCGGGAACCGTCTCCAGGACAGATGCTTTCCGGCCGCGATCGGTTCCATCCATCCTCTCTCGGGAACGGTTCGGGCGGGCCCGGCATCTATGGGAGAGAGCCGGCCGAGGGGAGGAGAAGGTCTTGCATTGCCTGGTACGTGGCCTCGTCGCGTGCGCGCTCGTCGTCGCGCACGCCGGAGTCGCAGGAGGCGGCGAGTCGTCCAGGGGGGCCGCGGCGCGCCCGAAGTGCTTCGGCAAGAGGGCGACGATCGTGGGTCGCGGCGGCTACGACTCCATCGTCGGTACGAAGGGCAACGACGTCATCGTCGGTACCCGCTCGACCGACTACATCTACGGCAAGGGCGGCAACGACCGCATCTGCGCGCGCGGCAATCCCGACGAGGACGAAGACATGGTCGACGGTGGAGCCGGCAAAGACCGGATCCGCGGCGGAGCCGGAGGGGACTCGCTGAACGGGGGCCGGGGAGACGACCTGATCGTCGGCGGCGCGGGGTTCGACTACGTCTGGGCGGAGCTGGGCGCCGACCGGGTGCGCGCCGGCGCGGACTCCGATTACGTCGACGGCGGGATCGGGTGGGACGTGATCGACGGCGGAGGGGGTGACGACGCGATCCTCGGCGGCGCCGGCGACGACACGCTCGACGGCGGTGAGGGCTTCGACCTCGTCGCGTACGGCGAGGTCTGCTGCGACTACTCCTACGACGGGGGCTCCGTCGAGGTCGACCTTGCGGCCGGCGTGGGTGAGGCCCCCGACGGCACCGATTCGCTCGCAAACTTCGAGCGAATCCGGGGGACGAACGGGGACGACGTCCTGGCGGGCGACGACGGCCCCAACGAGATCTTCGCGATGAACGGCGACGACGAGGTGCTCGCGCGCGGCGGTGACGACACGATCGTCGGCGACGACAGCGGCGGCGTGGGCGCGGACCACATCGACGGCGGCGAGGGGTCCGACACGATCGGCTTCCAGTACATCGCCGTCACGGTCGACCTCGTGGCGGGAACCGCGCGGGGGCAGGGTAACGACACGCTCGCGGACGTCGAGAACGTGTCCGGCAGTAGCCAGGGAGACACGATCTACGGCGACGACGAGGTGAACCACCTGAGCGGGATCGACGGGGACGACGAGATCCACGCTGCCGGGGGCGACGACCTCCTCGAGGGTGGGGACGGCACCGACTTGCTCGACGGCGGCGACGGGATCGATACGTGCACCGGCGGCGAGGACCTACAGAGCTGCGAGAGCACGGCGCCGCCCGATCCGTAGGCGCCGGGTATCTTGGCCGGACTCCGGCCGAAGGGATACCCGTGCGCGCGAAGCTCGCTCTGCTCGTTGCAGCCGCCGTGGTCTTCGCGCCCGGGTGGCCGGTGTCCGACGGCAGCGC